>NZ_BAAAMR010000035.1:0-86170 GCF_039529375.1 Actinomadura napierensis | reverse complement strand
TCGAGCGCGACAAGGAGGAGTTGCGCGAGCTGGGCGTGCCGCTGGAGGTGGGCAGCGATCAGCAGGGCGGCGCGGCGGGACGCCCGGCGCGGCCGCCGTGCGGGGCGGGGCCGTCCGCCGCCGTGGGCATGGGGGTTGCTCATGGCGATGCCACATCCTTCTCTGTCAGGGGTGTGCGAACGCGCAGCAGACCCCGCGCCGTACGGGCGATAACAGAAAAATCCGGGCTTGGTGTGGTTCGTCCCCCGGCGGGCCGCCCGGCTCGGCCAAGAAAGCGGCAAGACCGCATGTCGAACGGCCCGCGGACGGCGGGCGCGCTCTCTGATTGACCATCGGAGGGCACAGGGTGCCTCCGTTTCCGGGGAAGAAGGAGTCACGCCGTGACGAGAAGCTGGATGGCCGCCATCGCCGCCGCCGGGGCGGCCACCATGACGACCGCCTCCTTGGCCTGGCCCGCGACCGCGGGGAGCGCGTCCTCCGGGAACGCGCCGGCCGGAAAGGCGCCGGGCAAGGGCCGCTGGGTCCTCCTGGACTCCGAGGACTTCGACCGTCCGCTGCACGTCGACGGGGCCGCGTGGCGGCTGGACCCGCAGGGCAAGCGCAGCCCGTGGAACGTCGACGCGTTCGACGACGACGGCGAGGCCTGGACGAAGATGAGCGGCCCGCTGTTCAGGAAGCAGCTGTCCACGCTCAACGTGTTCCGCAAGCGCGTCGCGTTCGGCCGCCACGGATGGCTCACCGCCGAGGTCGCCGCCCTCGACAAGGACCACGACGGGCACCCTGACTCGCGCCCCGGCCTGTCCACCACGACGCTGCCCGGCGGGCAGAAGGCCGCCCGGCTCTCCGAGCCGAGCTGGGACGCCGGAGTGCTGATCCGGCCGACGCACCCCCTGCCGCCGCATTACCGAGTGGAAATGACGCTGCGCGGCATCGACTTCGGCGGGAAACGGCACGGCACCTTCGACTACAACGGCCGGCACAACGGCTACACCAAGGAAGCCTGCAAGACCCGCTACCCGTGGACGTTCACCGGGGCGCTCTCCGGCAAGTCGCGTTGCCAGTACCACGACGTGACGCGGGAGAACGGCTTCTACTACATGACGATCCTCGACTACGCGACGCCCGCGCCGCACGGCAACCCCGACATCCATTTCCGGCGCAAGGTCATCATGGACGGCTACTACAGCGACCAGCCCCGCTGGAAGAGCGCCGCGACCTGCAACCCGAAGACCCGCAAGATGTACCGCACGTTCGACGGCACCTTCAACGGCGTGAACGCGCTGTTCGCGCGCGGCGACAAGTTCATCGGCGGCGCCGACAACAACATCAGCACCGAGTACTACGCCAAGACCGCCTGCGGTAACGCCTCCCTCGACAAGCCGTACGGGCCCGGCAAGCGGTTCAGCGGGCATCTGACCAGCGCGGAATTGCAGCCGCAACTGCTGCCGAAGGCGTCCTACCGGTTCGCCGTCGAGCGCGACCGCACCGGCTACACCCTGGAGATGAGCGGGCCGTTCCTGCACATCGGGCAGGCCACATTGCGCGTCCACCACGACTTCATCGAGAACGGCCGCCCGATCTGGCACTACAACCAGACGCCCGGCGAATACGACGGCCGTTTCGACCGCAAGCTCGTCCACAAGGGTCCCGCCGGCACGTACGTCACCAAGCACACGTGGCCGAAGGGCTCGGCCTACCCCGACTCGTTCGTCATCGGCGACCCGCACCTCAACTACTACGAGGGCGAGGCCGTCGTCGACGACATCCGTCTCTACGTCCCGCGCAAGGACGGGTGAGCCGCCGGCGGACGATCTTGCTTAGGGCCTGATCAGGAACGGCTTAACAGCTCACTAAGAGCGGCCTGACATGCGGCGGAACGCCCTAGCTTGGCGCCGTTGCCCCTGATCGCCAGTCCTGAGGAGGACCGCCATGCCAGCCACCCCCCGGCGCCGACGTCGAGGACGGGGATACTTCGCGGCCGCCGGAGCGGTGGCCGCGGCCGGTGCCGTCGCCGGCGCGCTGGTGCTGCTGCCGGGGACGGCGAGCGCCGAGGCCATCAGGGCGTCCTACGCCAAGGTCGGCGACTGGGGGACCGGCTACACCGCGCAGTACACGGTCACCAACGCCGGTACCGAGACCACCCACGGCTGGGACCTCGCGTTCGACCTGCCGTCCGGCGCCCGGCTCACCAGCCTGTGGAACGGCCGGTACAGCGTGACCGGCCGGCACGTGACGGTGCGGAACGAGGAGTGGAACGGCGACCTCGGCGCCGGGCGGTCGGCCGTGGTCGGGTTCGCCGTGGACGAGGCGGCGGGGACCGGCGACCCCACGGGCTGCAGCATCGGGGGCGCGGCCTGCGAGGCGACGCCGGCCCCGTCGCCGACGCCGAGCGGCCGCCCGTCCGGCACGCCCACGCCGAGCCCGAGCCCGACGGCGACGCGGACGGCGAGCCCGTCGCCCGGTCCGTCCAAGACGGCGACGCCCACCCCGACCCCGACCCCGACACCGACGAAGACGACCCCGGCTCCGGAGTCCGGTGACGGGACGACGGTGTTCGCCCCCTACGTCGACACCGGCCTCTACCCGCCCTACGACCTGAAGGCGGCGGGCACCGAGGCGGGCGTCAAGGAGTTCAACCTGGCCTTCGTGGTGTCCGGCGGCGCCTGCACGCCCAAGTGGGGCGGCGTCGAGGACCTGGACGCCAACAAGGTCGCGCAGCAGATCGGCGCGGTGCGCCAGGCGGGCGGCGACGTGCGCGTGTCGTTCGGCGGCGCCAGCGGAAGCGAGCTCGCGCTGTCGTGCTCGACCTCTGGCGCGCTCGCCGCCGCCTACGGCAAGGTCGTCGACCGGTTCGCGCTCACCAAGGTCGACTTCGACGTCGAGGGCGGCGCCCTAGCCGACGACGCCGCTAACGACCGCCGCGCCAAGGCGATCGCGTCGCTGCAGCACGACCACCCGGGCCTGCGGGTGTCGTTCACCCTGCCCGTCCTCCCGCAGGGCCTCACCCAGGACGGCGTCGACCTGCTGAAGAACGCGACCGGCAACGGCGTCCAGATCGACGCGGTGAACATCATGGCGATGGACTACGGCGACGGCGCTGCCCCGGACCCGTCCGGGAAGATGGGCGACTACGCCATCGACGCCGCGACCGCGACGCAGCAGCAGGTCAAGGGCGTCTTCGGGCTCGGCGACGCGCAGGCGTGGCGGCGGGTCGCGGTCACCCCGATGATCGGCGTCAACGACGTCGCGACAGAGGTGTTCACCGTGGCGGACGCCCGCAAGGTCGCGGCGTTCGTCAAGGGCAAGGGCATGGCCTGGGTGTCGATGTGGTCGGCGACCCGCGACAAGCCGTGCGCCGGAGGCGCGAAGAACTACGCCGACCCGACGTGCAGCAGCATCGTCCAGCAGCCGTTCGACTTCGCCCGCGCCTTCGGGGGCTGACATCGGGAACGTGAGACCGGCGCGCGGTCTCGCCCCGTCCCGCCCGCACCGACCGATCCGCGCGGGCGGGACGTTGGCATCACCGCGGGCGGCTCACTTGCGGGGACGGCGGCGGGAGCGGCGTCCCGTCCTGCGGGATGGCGACCTGGACTCGGTGCGCAGCCACAGTTCGATCTGCGCCCCGCCCAGCGGGGACGCGCCGATGTTCAGCGAACCGCCGGTCGACTCGGCGAGCCGGCGGGCGATGTCGAGGCCGAGGCCGGTCGAGCCGGCGCCGCTGGCGCCGCGCCGCAGCGCCTCCTCCGCGTCCGGGATGCCGGGCCCGGCGTCCCCGATCAGCAGGCCGGTGGAGTACCGGCCGCGGTGCAGCGTGACCGACAGCGCGGTGCCCTGCGGCGTGTGCCGGAAGACGTTGCCGAGCAGCGCGTCCACGGCCGCGACCAGGTCGTCCTCGCCGACCGGCACCGGAGTGGCGCCGTCCGGCAGGACCACCTCGCAGGCGCGGCCTTGGTCGGCAGCGAGGGCCGACCAGAACTCCAGCCGGCGCCGGACCACGGCGGCGGCGTCGCAGCCCGGACGCTCCCCGGCCGGCCGCCGCGCCGTCGCGATGATCTGGTCGACGGTCTCCTCCAGCCGGCTCAGCGCGTCCTGGCTGTGCGCCATCCGGTCCGGGTCGGCGGGGTTGCCGGCCAGGCCGTTGAGGTTCACCCGCAGCGCGGTCAGCGGGGTGCGCAGCCGGTGCGACAGGTCGGCGGCCGACTCGCGCTCGGCCTCCAGCAGCCGGACGAGCCGGTCCGCCATCCGGTTGAAGGCCGTCCCGGCGTCGTGCAGCTCGTGCGGCCCGCCGGGCGCGACGCGGGCGGCGAGGTCGCCGTCGCCGACCCGGGTCACCGCGTTCGCCAGCCCCTCGGCGGCCCGCACGACCCGGACGGCGAGCCGGTCGGCCATCGCGACCGACACCAGCACCAGCGCGACCGCGACGAGCCCGAGGATCGTCCGCGACCGCGCCACGCCCCGGTTCAGGTCCGCGTCCGGCACGTACACCTCGATGACGGCGACGCGGTCGGCGTCCAGCAGCGCGGGGGTGAGCAGGACCGTCCCGCCGGACGCGGACGCGGTGAACGCGCGGCGGAGGCGGCGCGCCTTCGCCACGTCGGCGGCCGTGGCGTGCGCCGCGCCGATCGCGGAGCCCTGCGGCGGGTGCAGCGCGAGCCGTCCGGCGGCCCCGGCGGGCGTGGAGCCGACCGCGTCGGCGAGCGGGGCGGGCGCGGCGGTGACGGTGAGGACCGGTTCGAGGGACGCGGCCTGCTGCGCGGCGGAGGCCAGCGCCCGGTCGTGCGCCATCTGCCCGACCAGCAGGGCGAGCGGGACGACGAACGACAGCGCCACCATGGCGGTCACGGCCGTCGCGATCCGCGCCAGCGCACCTCTCATCGGCTCTCTCCCGGGTCGGGTCGCCCGGGCGGTCGCTCCGGCGGGTCGCTCCGGCGCGGGACGATGCGGCGCGGGACGATGCGGCCTTCCGCGGCTTGCGTTTCATCCGGATACCAGGGCGAATTGGTCGCGCTGGGGGAGATACTAGGCCAATGCGGGTTCGTTTTCGTTTCACCGCCGTGTGGATCGCCACCACGGCGGCGGGCATCGCGATCAGCTGGGCCGGGGTCGGCCACGCGCTGCGCGGCACCACGCTGCCCGCACCGGACCTCGCGGCCAACGTTCCCGTGCAGCGCGGCCGTCCGCCCGCCCCGCCGTCGACCGCTTCGCCGTCCGCGCCGGCCTCGGCTCCGCGCCGTTCGGTGTCGCCGACGGCGTCCGCCGGGGCTCGCGGCACCGCGCCCACATCGCCGAGCGCGAGCCCGTCGGCGTCAGGGAAGGTCCGCACGTACGTGGTGCGGTCAGGACGCGTCGTGCTCTCGCTGACCTCGGCGTCGGCGCGGCTCGTGTCGGCCGTGCCCGACAGCGGGTTCGAGGCGAAGACGTGGCGGAAGGCCGGCTGGCTGCGCGTCGACCTCACCGACGGCGCGCACGGCTCCGCGGTGTTCGCCACCTGGAACGGCCATCCGCCGATCGTCCAGGTCTACGAGTACTGAGCCTCCGCCCGCTCACTCGGGGCCGGTGAGCATGACGCCGACGCCCCGAACGGTGTGCAGGTAGCGGGGTGCGGCGGCGTTCTCGCCCATCTTGCGGCGCAGCCACGACAGGTGCACGTCGATCGTCTGGTCGTCGCCGTAGGGCTGCTGCCACACCTTCGCCAGCAACTCCCGCCGGCCGACGACCCGCCCCGCGTTCTCCGCCAGGTACCCCAGCAGGTCGAACTCGCGGCGCGACAGCCGCAGCGGCGCGCCGCCCATGGACGCCTGGCGTCGTTCGAGGTCGACGCGGAGCTCGCCGAGCACGACGGCGTCGCGGCGCGACTGCCCGCGTGCGCGCCGCAGCACCGCCTCCACGCGGGCGTGCAGGTGGTCGGCGGAGAACGGCTTGACCACGTAGTCGTCGGCGCCCGCGCCGAGCAGCCGGATGATCTCGGCCTCGCCGTCCCGCGCGGTCGCCACGATCACCGGCACGTCGGAGACGGCGCGCAGCATCTTCAGCGCCTCGCCGCCGTCGAGGTCGGGCAGCCCGAGGTCCAGGACGACGACCTCGGGGGTGGCGGCGGTCGCCTCGCGGAGCGCGTCCAGCGCCCGTCCCGCGCTGCGGACCGCATGCCCCAGCCCGGTCAGCTCGCGGATCAGCGCACGCCGCACGTGCTCGTCGTCTTCCACCAGCAGGATCGAGGCCACAGCTGGACGATAGGCCATCGACCCGGCGTACCGGAACGAACCGTGCGCCGAACGCGCCGGGCATAACGCCGCCGACGGCGCTTAACAGTTAATCAGCGCTTGATTAAGAGTTACATAAGGGTCGCTTATCGCAGCCCTTTCCAGCGATTCGCGAATGTGTCGCGGGTTAATGTCATTGGTGGACGACGACGGGGGCGGAAGCTGTTCCGCGCGGTTTCTGGGGGGCTCATGGTCACCGGTGCCGGGATGCACATGCGGGCCACCGGCGGGACGCGCCGGAGGCGGCGCGGACGGCGCCTGCGGCAGCGCGGACGCCACGCGGGCGGCCCGCCGGCCGGCCTCCCGCGCGCTTACGCTCCTCTGCGCAGGCTGGCCGTCGCCGTCTGGCTGGCGGACGCCGCGCTCGCCGTCACGGCCCTGCTGTGCTGACCGGAGCCGGTCTCACTCCACGACGGCCGGGTTGTACGACGGAGGGGCGCCGAGCATGCCGCGGTGCGAGCGCGGCCGGGAGCCGTCGGTGTCGACGACGCCGAGTTCCTCGCCGAGCTCCGCGCCGATGAGCACCTGCCCGGTCCATTTCATCGGCTCCGCGGACCGCGCGAGCGCGTCGATGACCCGCCCGCTGAATTCCGGCGACTCGGCTCCGGCGGCGAACGAGGCGTACTTGTCGGGGACGCCGTCGAACATCGCCTTGTTCCGCTCGGTCTTGAGCAGGCCCATCCACAGCGAGATGACGGCCACGTTGTAGGGGCGGAAATCGACGGCCATGTCGTGGGCCATCTTGTCCACGGCCGCCTTTCCGGCGCCGTAGGCGGGGCCGTGCATATAGCAGTGCCCGCCGAATGACGACGTGTTGACGACGAGACCGGCGTCGCCGCGGATCAGCAATGGCGCGGCGTAGTAGGTCGCCACGTACGCCGACCGCATTCCCACGTCGAACATGCTCTGCAACGCCAGCGGCTTCTCCCAGAACGGGCCCTTGCGGGTCAGGCCGTCCGGGATCGTGAACGCGTTGTTGACCAGGACGTCCAGCGTGCCGCTCTCCCGCCCGACCTGCTCGAACAGGGCCTTGACCTGCGCGTCGTCGGAGTGGTCGCAGACCACCGGGACGCCGGTGCCGCCGCGCGCGGTGATCTCCTCGGCGGTGGCGAACACCGTGCCGGGCAGGTCCGCGTCGCCCTCCGCGCGGGTGCGCCCGGTGACGTACACCGTCGCCCCGGTCTCGCCGAGGGCCAGCGCGATGCCCTTCCCGGCGCCGCGGCTCGCGCCGGTGACCACCGCCACCCGGTTGTCGGTCAGGCCCATTCATCGCTCCTCGCGAGGAATTGCAGCATGGTCGCGGTGGTCTCCTCGGGTTTCTCCATCTGCATCATGTGACCCGCGTTCTTGAGCATCCGGACGTCGCGCACGTCGTCGTAGTGCTCGTGCAGCTTGTTCAGCGGGTCGTCGCCGTGCCAGCCTTCCAGGTCGGCGTCCTGCTCGCTGCCGATGAAGAAGTACGGCACGGGGTTCTTCCTGCCCCGGTACGACTTGCGGTGCTCCCAGGACAGGTCCATGGCGCGGTACCAGTTCAGGCCGCCGGTGAATCCGCTGCGGCTGTAGTCGGCGACGTAGAACTCCAGCTCCGCGTCGGTCATCCACGTCCACGGAAGGGGCGGGGCCTCCGGCAGGGCGTCGATGTACGTCGTCCCCGGCGGCTGCCGCCAGACGTCGAGGTAGTGGTAGTCGCTGGACAGCGCGTAGAACACCTTGCGCAGGAACTCGCGCGGCGCCGCGGCCAGGTCGCGGTCGGCGACGCCCGGCTCGGCGAAGTAGTGGATGTGGTTGAAGTGCCGCCGGGCCTGCCGTGCGGCGAGCGTCAGCGGCGATTCCTCGCTCGGCGTGAAGAACGGGTTCTCCAGCCCGATGATCGCCGCGACGCGCTCCGGATGGTGGTACGCGAGGTCGTAGGCGGCGAACAGACCGAAGTCGAGGCCGCTGAACACCGCCCGTTCCTCGCCGAGATGGTCGAGGAGGCCGGTGAGGTCCCCGACGATCCGCTCGACGCCGTACTCGCGGTGGTCGTCCGGGCCGCTCGTCCGCCCCATCCCGCGCATGTCGGGCGCGACGACCCGGAAACCCGCGTCCGCGATCGGCCCGATCTGGTGCCGCCAGCTGAACCAGAGGTGCGGGAATCCGTGCAGGAGGACCACGAGCGGTCCTCGCCCCTGCTCCACGTAGTGGACGTCGAGGCCGTTGATGTGCGCGTACCGATGACTCCAGCCGGCCATGCTGCGGTTCCTTCGGGCTGAGGGACCTGACCTTCGGACTGTGCAGGACGACGGTCCCGATAACAGCACCATGTCTCGCTCAGTGGGAACCCGCCCGCTCGTCGGCGGCTCAGGGCGCGTCGTCGTGCGGGAAGAACGTGATCCAGTCGGCGATCATCGCCGGGGAGCCGTCCCCCTCGACTTCAAGTTCGTTGCGGGTCAGGACGCGCGTCCCGCCGTCCTTCCGCCGGAGGTCGAGCAGGATCGCGCGCACCCGGACGCGGTGGCCGGTCCGCACGGGCCGCAGGAACCGGACCTTGTCGACGCCGTAGTTCAGGCCGCCGGAGCCGAGGTCCAGCTCCCGCTTGTGGAACGCCACCAGCATCGACAGCATCAGGAACCCCGAGACCGACCGCTCGCCGGACCCGCCGCCGGACGTCGGCCGGCCCAGGAACTCCTCGCGCAGGAACGTCGCGTCCCTGAACGCCTCCTCGTCCGCGCTTTCGAGAGGCACCCAGTCGGAGCGGAACAGTTCCTTGCCGACCAGGCCGGGGAAGTCGGCGAGGGAGTGGGTCATCGGATCGTCCTTCCGGTGTCCGGGGCCGGGACATGCCGGACCGATCCTGCCCTATCGCCGGGAACCGGATGATCACCGGCCGCGTCCCATCCGTACGCGGGACGGACCGCACACTCCGGACCCGGGGACTCCTTCCCGCGAGAGGGGAGCACGGTGCCCGGCTTTCTCGAGACCCTTCCGCTCCACACGATCACCGCGGTGTACGGCGAGGCCGGACTCCGCGACCGGTTCGCGCGCGAGATCCTGCGCTTCCCGGAACCGGACTGGCGGCGCCTCAGCACCGCCTTGGCCCTGGCGAGCGACCTGCACCGGCAGGACCGGCGGGTCAGCGAGCCCACGATCAACCACCTGCTCCGCGTGACCCTGCGCGTCATGTGCCACTACCGGGTGGACGACGTGGACGTGCTCGTCGCCGCGCTGCTGCACGACTCCGTCGAGGACCACCCCGCCGACCTGGCCGGGGACGGCCCCGACGAGCCGGCCGAGGCGGCGCTGGCCGTGCTGGAGGCCGAGTTCGGACCGCGCGTGGCGGGCCTCGTCCGGGCGGTGACGAACCCGGTCTACGACCGGAGCCGCGACGTCCACGCCCAGTACCGCGCGCACGTCGCCGCGAGCCTGGAGCGCCACCCCGCCGCGCGGATCATCAAGGTCTCGGACTTCACCGACAACGGCGTCGGGCTGATGCACACCACCGGGCCGAAGGTCCGCAAGCTCGCCCGCAAGTACCGGCCGCTGGTCCCCGGGCTCAAGGAGCTGATCGCCCGTCCGGACACCCCGCTGGACGACCCCGTCAAGCGGCACATCACCGGCCAGCTCGACCGCGCCGAGGAGCGCTTCGACGCCATCCTGCAAGGCCACACCCTCCAGACTGCCCGCGCCGCCTCCTAACCGCCCGCCGCGGTGAAGGACTCGCAGAGGCTGCGGACCGCGTGGGACAGTCGGAACTGGCGAGCGACCCGGCCCGGTGCTGAACGGCGGGAGCCGGGTCAGGCCTGGCCGGTTTCGAAGCGGCGCACCTTGCCGTCGCTCACGTCGAAGTGCCACCGGGTGCGCATCTTGCCCCAGGTGTCGTTGCGGTAGTGGGCGACGAGCGAGCACCCGCCATCCTCCTCGGACTCCACGTCCATGTGGCCGTTGGCGCCGAAGATCTCGCGGTCGGCCCATTGGCCCAGGTCGCGGTCGGTTCCGTCGTCGCTCATCGTGGCGTCGGCGGTGAGCGCGGCGCGGAACGTCGCCACGTCGTTGGCGTTGATCGCGTTCACCAGGGCGCGGACGGCGGGCTCGCTCAGCTCGTCGGCAGGGATCACGGACCGCTCCTTCGCGGGAGGACGCCGACCGCGAGCGGACGTCGCGGGAGCGTCACGGACAGTGACGGTGATCTACCCCGGGAGCCGCGGCTCTACGCGGCGCGGTCGGCGGGCGGGTCGGCGGCGGGCGTTCCGCAGGTCCGTCTTGACGACCTTGCCGGTGGCGTTGCGGGGGAGGGCGGCGGCGAACTCGACGCTGCGCGGGCACTTGAAGTGCGCGATCCGGTCCCTGATCCAGGCGATCAGCTCGCGCTCGCCGGGCGCGGTGCCCGGGACGGCGACGACGACGGCGTGGACGGCCTCGCCCCAGCGCTCGTCCGGGACGCCGATCACCGCGACCTCCGCCACGTCCGGATGCTCGGCGAGCGCGGCCTCGACCTCGGCGGGGAAGACGTTCTCCCCGCCGCTGATGATCATGTCCTTGGCGCGGTCCACGACGAACAGGTAGCCGTCCGCGTCGATGCGGACGACGTCGCCGGTGCGGTACCAGCCGTCCGGGGTGAACGCGGCGGCGGTGGCGTCGGGGTCGCGCCAGTAGCCGGTCGTCAGGGAGTCGCCGCGGATGAGCAGTTCGCCGGGCTCGCCGGGCGGCACGTCCGCGCCTTCCGGTCCGACGACGCGGACCTCCCAGCCGAGCGTGACGTTCCCCGCGCTGGCCAGGTGCGGGCCGTCCGGGACGTGGTCGTCGGGGTGCAGCAGGCTGATGAACGACTGGCATTCGGTGTTGCCGTAGATCTGGCGGAACCGGCAGCCGAGGGTGTCGAGGGCCGCGCGCAGCGACGCCGGCGTGATCGGGGCGGAGCCGTACTGGATCTCCCGCAGCGACGACAGGTCGGGCCGGACGGGACGGCCCCGCACCTCGGCGACCAGCATGTCGATCAGCGTGGGCCCGGCGGTGAAGAACTCGACGCGGTCGGCCTCGATCGCGTCCACGACGGCGCCCGGATCGAACGCGCCGTGCACGATCAGCTCCCCGGCCGTCAGCACGCACTGCATCGCCTGCGCGAACCCGGCCAGGTGGAAAAGCGGCATCAGCTGCAGGTGCCGGGACCCGGGGACCTGATCGCCGATCTCGATCGCGAAGCCGGACAGGCTGCGGATGAGGGAGGCGTTGTCCAGCGGGATCGCCTTGGGCCGTCCGGTGGTGCCGCTGGTGTGCATCAGCCCGGACACGCCCGTGGCGGAGAGCCGTTCGGCCGGACGCGGCGGCGGGGGCGCGTCGAGCCCGGTGTCGGGGAGCCAGCCGCCGTCCGCCGTCCCGATCGCGACCCTGGCGCGCAGGCCGGGGGCGGCCGCGTCGACCGTGCCGGTGAAGGCGGGGTCGGCGACGGCGGCGACCGGGGTGAGCAGCGCGCAGAGCCGCTCCAGCTCGGGAGCGGCGAGCCGCCAGTTGACGAACGCGGGGATCGCGCCCGACCGCATCAGCGCCAGCGCGTGGACGAGGAAGTCGGCGCTGTTGCGCGCCATGACCGCGACGACGTCGCCGTCCCCGATCCCGAGCGCGGCCCAGCCGCCCGCGCGCCGCTCCACCGCGTCCAGCAGCTCCCCGTAGGTGAGGCGGGTGCCGCGGTCGTCGCGGACGGCGGTCCGGTCGCGGTGCGCCGACGCGCGCCATTCGAGGACGTGGATCCAGCTCTGCACGGCCGTCAGCCGGTGACGGGAGCGTGGCGGTCGGCGGCGGTGCGCGGTTCGTGCGCGACGTCCTCGGGCGTGAAGTCGCGCAGCCAGCAGGCGAACTCCAGCAGGATGCCGTCGGGGTCCTGGAAGTAGAAGGACCGCACGTAGACGCCGGGGTGCATCTCCCGCGCGACCTGGGTCTCGCTGTCGTCGTGGTTGACGATCGGCGCGACCTTCACGCCCTTGGCCTTGAGCCGGGCCCGGTACTCCTCGAACATGTCGGGCGGGACGTCGAACGCCACGTGGTTCAGGGAGCCGATCGCGCTGATCCACTCGCCGAAGCCCGGCACGGTCACCGGGGCGGCGACGCCGGGCGCGGCGTCCGGCGAGTTCGGGAACCAGAAGAACGCGAGCGAGTTGCCGTTGCCCGCGTCGAAGAAGAAGTGCTGGCCCATCCCGCCCGGCAGGTCCAGCGTCTTGATCAGCTTCATGCCGAGGACGCCGCCGTAGAAGTCCACGGTGCGCTTCATGTCCGAGCAGACCAGCGCGACGTGGTTGAAGCCGCGGATGCGGAAGGCCGGCTCCTCGCCGCCCGTGCTCGCTGCGCTCATCACGTTCACTCCTCCGGATCGATAAACTAATACTAACGTCAGATTTATATGCTCCCTCGCCTCGGCCTCGCTGTAAAGACCCGGGACGTGCGGACGGGCCACCGGCGGGAGGAGAAACCGGTGTTAGGTTCAGGTGTGGAGAAGGATCAGACCACGCGTCCGACCGTGCGCGGGCGCAAGACGCTCGCCGCCATCGAGGCCGCCGCCCGCCGGATCATCGCTCGCAAGGGCTTCCTCGCGATGACGGTCGCCGACATAGCGCAGGAGGCCGGCCGCTCGCCCGCCTCCTTCTACAACTACTACGACTCCAAGGAAGACCTGCTCGCCCACTGGGCGGACGACTTCCGCGCCGAGGCCAAGGCCCGCGCGGTGGTCGCCTACAAGCACGGCGTGCCGCCCCGCGAGCGCGTCATGGAGTCGGCGCGCGCGCACTGGCTGACCTACCGCGAACGGCTCGCCGAGATGGTCGGCGTCTTCCAGCTCGCCATGATCAACGAGGAGTTCGCCGGGCACTGGCGGGAGCTGTGCGACGACGCGGTGGACAGCATCGCCGAGAGCGTCCGGCGCGCCCAGCGCGAGGGCTACTGCCCCGGTGTCGACCCCGGACTCACGGCCGCGGCGATCGTCGCGATGCTCAACCAGTTCTGCTACGACCGCCTCGCCGGCGCCGGCGAGGACGCCGACATCGACGACGAGGCGGCGATCCGCACCCTCGGCGAGATCTGGTACCGGGCGATCTACTGGCGGGCCGACTAGCAGGGCGGATGCGGACGAGGCGGGGCTTGTCAAACCTCGTGCGCCTCTAACATGATTCCAACGTCAGATTTATTTTCCATCGAGGAGGCCGCATGGCGTTGGACGGATCTCCGGCCGGGATGGTCCGGCGCTGGGCGCGGGAGCGGCCGGACGCCGCGGCGGTGTCGACGGGCGGCGGCCGCTCGCTCACCTTCGGCGAGCTGGACGGGCTGAGCTCCCGCCTCGCCCGCGCCCTGCTCGCCGCCGGGGCCGCGCCCGGCGACCGCGTCGCCTTCCTCGGCCGCGACGCCACCACCTGGGCGGTGACCCTCGTCGGGGCGTCCAAGGCCAGGGCCATGGGGGTTCCGCTGAACTGGCGGCTGTCCCAGCCGGAGACGGCCGAGGTGATCGCCGACGCCGAGCCGGTCGCGGTGGTGTGCGAACCGGAGTTCCTGCCGCTGCTCGGGCTCCCGGCGGAGGACGGCGCCGAGCCGCAGGTGGTGGCCGGCGGGACGGCCGTCCCGCTCGACGCGTGGCTGGCCGGCCATGACGCCGACGATCCAGAGCTGCCCGCCGAACCCGACGACGTGGCGTTCCTCTTCTACACGTCCGGGACGACCGGCCGCCCGAAGGGCGTGCAGCTCGCCAACCGGAACGCGGCCGCGAACCTCGCCAAGCCCGCGCCGTGGACGATCGGCCCCGGCGACACCGTTTTCGTGCCCGCGCCCACCTTCCATGTCTCGGGCAGCGGCTGGCTGTTCCTGTGCCTCGGCGTCGGTGCGCACGCGCTGTACGTGCGCGACATCGTCCCGGCGGGCGTGCTGCGGCTGCTGGAGGCGGAGCGGGTGACGCACGCGCTGGTCGTCCCGGCGCTGCTGCGGATGCTCGTCCGCGATCCCGTCGCGCAGGAGACCGACTTCTCGCGGCTCCGGACGCTGATCTACGGCGGCTCGCCGGTCGCGCCGGCCGTCCTGGTCGAGGCGCGGGAGCTGCTCGGCTGCGACCTCGTCCAGGGGTACGGCCTCACCGAGACGTGCGGGCCGATCACCTTCCTCGGCCCGGCCGACCACGCGCCGGGCGCGCCCGAGCACCGGCTGGCGTCTGCGGGGCGCGCTGTCGAGGGCGTCGAGCTGTCCGTCCGCGACCCGGCGACCGGCGAGCCGCTGCCCACCGGGGACGTCGGCGAGATCTGGACGCGCAGCGACATGGTGATGGCCGGGTACCGCAACCGGCCCGCCGAGCAGGCCGCCGCGATGACCCCGGACGGCTGGTTCCGCACCGGCGACGCGGGCCACCTGGACGCCGACGGCTACCTGTTCGTCACCGACCGGGTGAAGGACATGATCGTGTCCGGCGGCGAGAACATTTACCCGGTCGAGGTCGAGAACGTGCTGATGGCGCATCCCGCCATCGCCGACGCGGCGGTCATCGGGGTTCCGCACGAGCGGTGGGGCGAGACCGTGAAGGCCCTCGTCGTCGCGCGGGGAACACCGCCCGCGCAGGAGGACGTCATCGCCTACTGCCGCGAGCGGCTCGCGCACTACAAGTGCCCGACCTCGGTCGACGTGGTGGACGACCTTCCCCGCAACCCCAGCGGCAAGATCCTCAAGCGCGATCTCCGGGCCGCCTACTGGCCCGCCGACGGACGGAGCGTCGGATGACCGGCCCGTCGCGCGGCAACCGGGTGAAGCGGGCGCTGGTCAGCGGAGAGGTCGCGGTCGTCGTGGCCGGGCACTCCGCGACGTCCGACACCGCCGACTTCGTCGGGCAACTCGGCTTCGACGGGCTGTGGCTGGAGGGCGAGCACGGCGCGGTGACCTGGGACCGCATCGGCGACCTCAGCCGAGCCTGCGAGCTGTGGGACATGACCGCCATGTACCGGGTGCGCACGCTGGAACCGTCGCTGGTGGCGCGCGCGCTGACCCTCGGCGTGCACGGCATCGTCGTGCCTCAGGTCAGCACGGCCGAGGAGGCGCGGCGGCTGGTCGCCGCCGCCAAGTTCGCGCCGCAGGGCGCGCGCGGGGTGTCGCGGGGGCGCCGCTCCTACGGCCGTCCGGGCTTCCTGGACGAGGAGAACGACCAGACCGTCCTCGTCGTCCAACTCGAAGACCCGGGCGCGCTCCGCAATGCGGAGGAGATCGCCGCCGTGCCCGGGATCGACGTCGTGTTCGTCGCGCCGAACGACCTCGCGCAGGCGATGGGGCACCAGGGCCGTCCCGACCACCCCGAGGTCGCGGGCGCCATCGACGAAACGCTCGCCCGGATAGCGGCCGTCGGAACCGCGCCCGGCACGCTGTGCCCCGCCGACCAGATCGACCGGTTCGTCGGGCTCGGCGCCCGCTTCCTCTACACCTCCTACGACGCCTGGATCACCGCCGGGGCGCGCGACTTCCGGAGCACCCTCGACGCCGCCACCGCACGACAGGACGGAGCAGCATGACGATCGAACGCACCTTCGTGGGCCTCCCCTCCCCGACGATCGGCCGGGCCGGCGCGGGCGGCCACCCCTGCCAGGGCCTCTACCACCGGCGCGCGGGCACGAAGCCGAAGGTCGCCTTCATCGCGACGCACTACCAGATCGACTTCGCCGAGCACTACCTCGCCGAGTACATGGCCGAGCGCGGCTTCGGGTTCCTCGGCTGGAACACGCGCTTCCGCGGCGACGAGAGCCACTTCCTGCTGGATCACGCGCTCGTCGACATCGGCGTCGGCGTGCGCTGGCTGCGCGAGGTCGCGGGCGTCGAGACCGTCGTGCTGCTCGGCAATTCCGGCGGCGGCTCGCTGATGGCCGCCTACCAGTCGCAGGCCGTCGAGCCGAACGTCACGACGCTGCCGGGCCTGCGCCTCGCCGCCGGAGTGGACGACCTGCCCGCCGCCGACGCCTACATCTCCGTCGCCGCGCACCTCGGCCGTCCCGACGTGCTCACGTCCTGGATGGACGCCTCGGTCACCGACGAGTCCGACCCGGTCGCGACCGACCCGTCCCTCGACCTGTTCGACCCGGAGAACGGCCCGCCGTACAGCCCCGAGTTCCTCGCCCGGTACCGCGCCGCGCAGGAGGTCCGCAACCGGCGCATCACCGCCTGGGTGAAGGACGAACTGGCCCGGCTGTCCGCCGCCGGGTACCACGACCGCCCGTTCAGCGTGTTCCGCACGTGGGCCGACCCGCGCATGGTCGACCCGTCCATCGAGCCGACGAACCGGCGTCCGAACAGCTGCTATCCAGGCAAGCCGGAGCGCGCGAACCGATCGGTGTTCGGGATCGCCGCTGCCTGCACGCTGCGGACCTGGCTGAACCTGTGGAGCCTGGACGACTCGCAGACCCGCGCCCACCCGCACCTGGCGCGCATCACCGTCCCGTCGCTGGTCGTCAACGCCGACGCCGACACCGGCGTGTTCCCCAGCGACGCCGCCGCGATGTACGACGCGCTGGCCGCGCAGGACAAGGAGCGCCACGACCTGTCCGGCGACCACTACTTCCTCACGCCCGAGGGCGCGCGCGGCGAACTCGCCGACCTGATCGCCTCCTGGCTCGGCAAGCGCTTCCGATAACGGCGGACGTCCCTGAACCGTGCCCGGCTCCGGTGTGCCGGGCACGGTTCCCGCTCAGCGCTTCGCCGGACGCCACGGATCCAGGCAGCCGATCACCCGGTCGTCGGTGTTGTGCCAGATCTGCGCGTCCGGGGCGTAGAGGGACGTGCGGATGGCGTCCAGGTCGCCGGTCTCCACGGCCGCGATGAACTCGTCCGCGAGGCGCTCGATGGATCGTTCCACGCCGTCAGCCCCGCTTCCCGCGCAGCGGCACCGTGACGAGGTCGTTCCCGACCATCACCGGCCCGCGGTACGACTTCCGGGCGCCCTGGTACCAGGTCCGGTCGGGCACCATGCTCGGCTTGGCCGGACCGAGATGGCTGAGCACGAGCTTCCCGGCGTCCGCCCGGCGCGCCACATCGCCGACCTGCGTGACGTCGGTGTGCGCCTCCTTCAGGTGCTCGATGAAGGCCTCGTTCTGGTTCTTGTCCTTGTAGTAGTCCACGCTGACCGCCTCGTGGACGAGGACGTCGCTGCGGTGCGCCAGCTCGATGATGTTCTCGTGGTACGCCGTGTCGCCGGAGAAGGTGATCACTCCGTCCGGCGTCTCGCAGCGGAAGCCGAACGCGGGGAACACCAGCCCGTGCGCGCCCAGCGTGGCCTGCACCCGGATGCGGTCGTCCTCGAACACGGTGAACGGCCGGATTCGCGGCGCGCGGTTCTTCAGCGGGTCGGCACCCGTCCGGGACACGTCGATGTCGGTGAGCTTCAGGATCGACTCCGGATGGATGGGCGTCGCGCCCTCCCGGCCGTAGATGTTGAACGTGTAGGCGTTCGCGTTGAGGCTGCCGTTGATCAGGTCGTTCAGGCCCGGCGTCGGGTTGTCCGGGTTCACGTCCGGCACCGGGCGCGGGCCCGCGAACGGCGGCCCCATCGCGCCCGCCGGCCCCGGCCCGAACACCTCCACCGGCGGGACCAGCGCGTCCCCGTCCGGGCTGGCCTGCGCCAGCATCAGGTAGTTGAACAGGTCGGCCGTGTGGTCGGCGTGCAGATGCGTCACGAACACGGCCCGCAGCGACTTCAGCGGCAGACCCGCCCGCACGTACTGGCTGGCCGACCCGCGTCCGGCGTCGAACAGGTACGTCCGGTCGCCGACCACGACGGCGCTGGAGATCCCGAACCGCTCCGCGATCGGCACCGGGCCGCCCGCTGTACCGAGCAGCACCAGCCGCGTCCGCGCGCCGTCCGGCCGCCCGCGCTCCGGCGCCGCCAGTGCCCGCCCCGGCACTCCCACCGCCCCGAGGGCCGCGGCCCCCACCACGGCCGCCGACCCGATCACGGCCCGCCGCGAAGGCCGCCCGTCCGCCGTCCCGCCCGCCTGCCCGTCGCACATGCTCAGCTCCGATCCGTACAAGAATGAAGCTGACATTAGATTCATAAACCACCGGGCGCAATACCCTCACCCGCCGAGCCGGCGCGCTCACGTTTTGGGTGGGTGTTTCGTCAAAGGGGGTGCGGGAGGATGGCGAGCGAGGGGGCGGCAGCATGAGTGCGGGATTCGAAGCGGCCGAGGGCGGGTCCGATCCGGGGCTGAGTGCGGTCGTGAGCGAGCGGCGCCGGCTGATCAGCCTCGCGTACCGGCTCCTCGGCTCCATGGCGGACGCGGAGGACGTCGTCCAGGAGACCTACGCCCGCTGGTACGCCATGTCCCGCGAGCAGCAGGACGCCATCGTCTCGCCCGGCGCGTGGCTGACGAAGGTCGCCGGCCGCGTCTGCCTCGACCTGCTCGGCTCGGCGCGGGCGCGGCGGGAGCGCTACGTGGGCGAGTGGCTTCCCGAGCCGGTGCCCGGGACGGCGGAGTGGGGCGACGGCCGGACGGGCGGCACCACCGCCGAGCCCGCCGACCCGGCCGACCGGGTCACGCTCGACGAGTCGGTCAGCATGGCCTTCCTCGTCGTGCTCGACTCGATGACGCCGGCCGAGCGCGTCGCGTTCGTCCTGCACGACGTCTTCCGCTTCCCCTTCGCGGAGGTGGCCGAGATCGTCGGCCGCTCGCCGGTGGCCTGCCGGCAGCTGGCCTCGTCGGCCCGGCGCCGCGTCCGCGGCGCGCGGGGGTCCGCGACGCCGGTGACGCCTGCGGCGCAGCGTGCCCGCGTCGTCCGCGCGTTCCGGGAGGCGTGGGAGGCCAAGGACCTCGACGCCCTCATCGGCCTCCTCGACCCGGCGGCCGTCGCGGTCGGCGACGGCGGCGGCCTCGCCAGCGCCATGCTCCACCCGGTCGAGGGCGCCGAGCGGATCGCGCGCCTGCTCGTCGACCTCGCCGGGCAGGGCCCGGACATCACGATCGCGGAGCGGACCGTCAACGGCCAGCCCGGCCTGGTGGCCAGCGCGGACGGGGCCGGGCTCGCGGTGATCGCCTTCGAGGTCGCCGGTGACCGGATCACGCACATCTGGGCGGTGCGCAACCCCGAGAAGCTCCGGCCCTGGACGGCGCCCTGAAACGGCGGCGCGAACGCGTTACCGCCGGGCCGGCGAGGGCCGGCCCGGCGGCGGGCGGTTCCGGTCGGTCGCGCGGTGACCGGTCAGGTCAGTAGTTGGGGTTGTTGGTCATCGGGATCTGGATGCTGATCGGGTAGTTGGCCCCCGACAGGATCAGCAGGACGCCCTGCCGGATGATCTCGTCGAACACCCAGTAGAACTCCCGCAGCTCCTTGGGCGCCTTGGTGATGTCCAGGATGCCCTCACGGACGGCGACGAACGGCGGCCAGAGGTTCTCGAAGACCGGGTCCCACACCGGCTCCCGCGGGATCTTCAGCCAGCCGGCGATCTCGTCGCCGAGCACGTAGCGGGTGAGCGCGCCGAGGATGTGCTTGGTGAGGATGCCGCCGTCGACGAACGCCGCGAGGTTGAGCAGCATGTCGGCGAGCTTGATGCCCTCCGTGGTCGGCGCGAGGATCGGGTCGAGGACCTGGGCGGCCTGGGAGTTCGCCTCGTCCCACGACTTGGGGATGTACTCGTCCTTGATGCCGAGCATGTGCGCGGCGAGCTGCCAGGAGTGCAGGAACGCCGCCGACTCGTCGTCGGGGATCTGCACCTTCCACTTGGTGAGCTGCTTCATCACCGTCGTGGGCAGGCTGTGCCAGGTGACCATCATGTCGGCCTGGCTGATCGGGGTCTTCTCGTCGGCCGCCTTGGTCCAGTACGCGGACTTGGGCAGCAGGTGCCGCACGCCCGCGTGGGCCAGCCGGGTTTTGACGCAGGTCACGATCATCTCGCCGTCGGGCTGGAAGGCCTTCTCGGTGCCGATGTCGTAGCCCAGCTTGGCGGTCTTGGTGATGCGGTCGCGCATGTCCGCGCCGCCCTTGGAGTAGTAGACCGCGCGCGCCTCGTGCGGGATGGCCGTGCTCATCATCCCGCTGGCGAAGCCGTAGGTGACGCCGAGGTAGAGCCCGCGCTTCTGGTTGAACTCGAACGCCTTGGCGAGCTTGTCCTGGTCGGTCCAGGACGGCAGCTGCCGGGCACGTTCCATGAAGTCGCGCAGGTCGGCGGGCAGCCCGGCCGGCAGCGTCTGGCCGTTCTTCGTCCAGGTCTTCAGCAGCTCGTTGACCTTGGGCACGTCGCCGCGGTCGATCAGCGAGGCGACCAGCGGGTCGGCCTCCTCGTCCCACACCCACTTGGGATCGGCGCCCGCGCCGGTCCCGGCGACCGAGCCCTTGGGCGACCACGTCCACAGTGAGTTCGCCCGGGCGGGCGTCGCGACGGTCAGCGCGCCGAGCGCGCCGATCGTCCCGCCCGCCATCAGCACGCTGCGCCTGCTCGGTCTGTCCCTGCCGGATCTGTCCATGCCTTCGCTCCTCCTCGGGGCCGAGAGCACCTTCCTGACACGCGGTGACGCATCGTCGCGGCCCGCCGCCGGCACGCGGGAAGCCGGTGGCCCGCCGCGCGGACGCACGAAGCGCGGCCCGGTCGGCCGTCGCGGCAAGGGACACACCCTGGTTTCCGGTGAGCCACCCGGAACACTAGACCGTTATTGGCGTTCCGCCAATAGTTGTCGGCGACATGATGAACATCTGCTGTCTCACCGCTCGCGGCGCGGCGCCCCGGCGAGCACGCGCAGCGCCTCGGGAGTCAGCTCCCCACCCGGGCAGCGCTCGCGTCCCTCGGTCAGGAAGCCGCGCCGGCGCGCGAGCCGGACCCAGTTCGCCGCCGCACGCCAGGTGGACCCGCAGGATTGCGCGATCTGCTGGACGGGGTTCGAGAACCGGTTGTCGACATTCCATATATAGAGCGCGGCCACCAGCGCGAAGAATTCTTCCGGACGGCCCTTTCTCCCAGGGGTCGGGTCCTGCTCGGCGATGGCGCTGATGCGGCCTGCGACAACGTCGACGGGCTCACCGGTCCCCGGCACGATGTCGTCGCGCTCATACTGCGACGTCTTTCTCATCTTCTGCGTGAGCTTGTTGAGCGGAATGGAACGCAACACCGTCGAAGTGATGCCCTGGGCCGTCTGGAACGGGTCGGCGCCCGGCCTGGGCCTGACCGTCACCTCGGTCGGCCCGCCGCGTCCCGACCTGGGCCAGCGCAGCGTCACCCGCCAGGCCCCGACCTCGAAGGCGGTGGTCAGTTCGGCCGGGCGTCCGCCGCCGGCGGACCTCGCTCCCGCGTCCGGCCGCTTCCGCACGGGACGGCCGGGCGACTGATGCTCGCGCATGTCGACTTCGCTTTGCTGAGGGGGTCATGTTCGTTGTCGAGCCGACGCTAACGCAAGTTGATCAAGATGCAAGGCATGGCCGGTGCGTCGCTTTCCGTGACGGATCGGCGGCACTATTGGACGACCGGGTAATTGCAGGCCGGGGCATCGCCCGAACACGGTTTACCGTACCAAGGCAAAGGTTCCTTTACCTTGCGTTCGAACCTTTGTTTCGCGGCCGCACGAGCGTCAACGCCCGCCGCCGTGCGAGCAGCGCCCCGTCCCGCCGCACGTCCCGCAGGTACGGCCGCCGGGCAGCGTGCCGCTGCCCCCGCATGTCGGGCATCCCGGGCAATCGCACGCCGAGGCGGTGCAGCCGACGGTGACGGGAGCGGCGATGATCGCGATGTCGTGCATGATGGCGTGGCCTCCTGGCGGCGCGCGGTGCGGGCGGTGATCGGGGTGGCGGGACCTGCCGGCGGCGCGGTCGCCCGCCGGTCGGCGGCAGCAGGCGACCCCGCGAGGCAGGGCGGTACGCCCTTCCGACGCGATGACGGTGCGTCAATGACGCGCAACCGTCCGTTTATCACCACCCCGTCACAGAACCTGCCCTCCCGAGACGTGAGAATCTCCGGCCAAGGCGGTTGACAAGGCCGTTCCGTCCCCTGCTGAGGGGGCGGTCAGCCCTGGTCGGTCCGGTACAGGTGGAGCAGGCCGCGGGTGACGGCGCCCGGCCACACCGTCGCGTGCTGCTCGTCCGGGACGACCTCGCTTCGCACGGCGACCTTCTCCGCCTCGCGCAGCCGCTCGGTGAACGCGGCGAGGTCGGCGACCATGTCGAGCCCGGCCAGCGACCGCAGCATCGCGGCGGGCATGACGGGCCAGCTCCGCTCCGGCCTGTCCTCGCGCTCGCCCACCGCCAGGTAGACGTCGCTCGCCTCCCGGACGGCGAACGGGGCCCGCCGCCGGTCGAGCAGCAGATGGTCGTCCCACCACAGCGATGGGCTCACCGCCAGGAACCTGCGGAACCCTTCCGGACGGCACGCCAGCGCCCAGCAGGTGAACAGCCCGCTCAGGGAGAACCCCGCGAGGCCCCGGTCGGACGGATCGAGCCCGTGCGCCGCCTCCACATGCGGGGCGATCACGTGCCGGATCAGGTCGAGCATCGCGCCCGCGCCGCCGGTCCCGTAGGGCGTTTCGCCGAGGTGGTAGCCGGGCGCAGCGCTGGTGGGCGTCAGGTCGCGCGGGCGCCGGGCGGTCAGCCGGCCGCGGTCACCGGTGGTCGGCGAGATCCCGACGATGGCGACGGGACGCAGTTGCCGCAGCGAGAACGCCAGCAGGTTCTGCGCGATCTGCGCCGTGGTGAGGAACGTCAGGAAGCCGTCGAGCAGGTACAGCACCGGGAGCGGCTCCGTCCGCGCACCGGCCGGCGGCAAGGCCACCGCGACGTCCCACCGGTCGTTGGCGCCGTCCCCGGTGACCAGCGTGTACCGCACCGCGCCCGGCAGCTCGACGGGCCCCGCCGACCAGTGCGCAGCCACGCCGCCCCCTCGGGATCCGTGACGGAAAGACCGGCGGACGCGCCGACAAGGAGCCCCGCAGCCCGGAGCCCTCGACGATATGTCCGCAAAGACGACCCTGCCAAGGGATAGTGAGGGCGGAGCCGGGACAGGGAGGACACGTGGCAGCAACACGAGTACTGGTGATCGGTCTCGATCCCGCCAAGCTCGAAGACTGGGATCCGGAGCCGGTCCAGGCGGCCCTGGCGCGCGGCCGGGCCCGTTTCGAGGAGCGGGGCATCGAGGCCGACTGGTGCCTGGTGGACCTCGACGACGACCCCGAAGGCGCGATCGCGGCGGCGCTCACCGCCGCCGACCACGCCTGCGTCGTGATCGGCGGCGGCATCCGCACGTACGAGCCCCTGCTCGAACTGTTCGAGAAGGTGATCAACCTCGTCCGGCGCCACGCGCCCGAGGCGGCCATCGCCTTCAACAGCACCCCCGAAGACTGCGCCGACGCCGCCCAACGCTGGCTCCCCTGACGCGCGATCAGACGGGGGTTATGGGGAGGGGGTGGCGGGGTTGGAAGATGAAGGTGGAGCCGGTGCTGAAGCGGACGACGGCGACCTCGTCGGGCTCGGGCACCGGTGCGTCGCTGCGGACGACCGTCAGCCGCCATCCGTCGTCGAGGCCGGTGACTTCGGCGTCGAGGCAGGGGTCGAGAGCGCGGACGACGGCCTGGAGCGGGGCCGTCCAGTCGGGGCCGCACAGCGAGATCCAGGCGCCGTCCTCGTGGGCGGCGGACGGGCGGACGGTGACGGTCGCGCCGTCGACGGAGGCGTCGACGTAGGCGGACGGGTTGAGGAGTGGGTGGACGGCCAGGAGGCGGGCCGCGCCCTCCGGGGTGGCCGGCAGGGCCAGGGCGCGGGCGAGCCGTTCCGCGGCGATGCCGGCGATGCCCACGAGCTGCTTGCGGCGGATCCGCAGGAGCGCGTCGGCGTCGGCGGCCCGCTCGGCGACGGCGAGCGCGAACGCGTGGTCGAGCAGGTGCATCTGCAGGCACACCTCGTCGGCGATCCGGACCAGCGCGGAGCGGGAGAAGGCGGCGAAGTCCAGGTCGGACAGCAGTGGGCCGGAGTAGTCGGCGAGGCCCTCGTCGGACGGGTCGATCGGCGCCAGTTCGAGGGTCGCGGCGCGGGAGCGCTCGTTGACGGCGAGCAGGGGGATGCCCTGCGCCTCCGGGTGGGAGTCGTCGATGGTCACCGTCCACGCGCAGTGGGGCTGCCGGTCGGCCGGTTTGCGCGGCGGACGGTGGATCGGGCGCACCTGCGCCTTCGGGTTGGTGGCGACCGCGGTCGCGTCGAAGGTCGGGTCCTCGATGTCGTGGCACATGGAGCGGACGTAGGCGTCGCCCATCGGCTCGACGTCCATCAGGGCGCCGCAGTGGTCGAGGTGGAACTCGCCGTGCCACCGGTCGCGGACGGTGTAGCGGAAGTCCATGAACTGGGGCGGGGCGCCGATGTCGAGCTGGAGGCCCTTGAAGATGGTCGGGATGTCGCCCTTGCCCGGGACGTCGGGGGCGTAGCCGAGCGCCCGCTGCATCCGCCGGGTGTAGATCGGGCTGGAGGCCGCCCACTCCTCGATCGCGATCCGCGCCATCTCCTCGCGGCCGAACGCGGAGATGCACCATGCCATTCCGGAGCGGTCGATGAGCTGCCCGATGAGGAGCAGCTCGGGAACGGTGATCGCGAGTTCCTCCCGGGACAGGCCGGCGTAGCGGCTCGGCGGTATCGCTGACGGCTGGGTCATCTACCGGTCTCCTTGGTGGGCCGCGGTGAACGGCGAAGTGAAATGGGTTCTCGTGGCGAGGGTCAGGGCGCGGTGAGGCCGAGCCGGGCGGCCGTCCTGTCCAGGTACTTCAGCACGGCCGCCTCGTCGGCGTCCGGCACGCCCCAGATCAGCTCGGACGCGCCGGCGGCGGACCACTCGTCGAGGTCCTCGGGGGCGGGCTTCTTGGCGACGAGGATCCGGACGTCGGGCTCGCCCGTGCGGCCGGCCTGGTCCCACTCCTTGCGCAGCAGCGCGGCCTTGGCGCCGATGCCGGTCTCGATGGGGGTGGTCATCCAGCCGTCGGCGTGGTGGGCGATCCAGTTCATGGTCTTCGGGCCGCCGCCCGCGCCGACGATCACCGGGATCCGGCCCTGTGGGGGCTTGGGGTAGGCCCAGCTCGGCCCGAACGACACGAACTCGCCGTCGTAGGACGCCTCCTCCTGCGTCCACAGGGCGCGCATCGCCTCCAGGTACTCCTTGAGGACGGTGCGGCGCTTCGCGGCGGGGACGTGGTGGTCGGCCAGCTCGTCGGTGTTCCAGCCGAAGCCGGCGCCGACCGTCAGCCGGCCGCCGGACAGGTGGTCGAGGGTCGCGAGGGTCTTGGCGAGGGTGATCGGGTCGGACTCCACCGGCAGCGCGACGGCGGTCGCGAGGCCGATCCGCTCCGTCACCGCGGCGGCGGTCGCGAGCGACACCCACGGGTCGAGGGTGCGCATGTAGCGGTCGTCGGGCAGGTCCTCGCCGCCGGTGGGGTGCAGCGCGTCGCGGCGCACCGGGATGTGGGTGTGCTCGGGGACGTAGAAGGTGTCGAAGCCGCGCTCCTCCGCGGCTTGGGCGAGTGCCGCCGGCGTGACGCCGCGGTCCGAGGTGAAGAGCACGATTCCGTTGCGCATGGCGTCATGCTAGAACGTGTTCTAGCGATTCTGGAATAGTGACTGGACACATGTCCGCCCGGCGGAGGGGAGAACCGTGGTGGCGGTGCGCCTCCCGGCGGAGAACCGGAACCCGATCCGGACGCGGCTATTGCCGGAATGCTCCCCTCGCGGTTACGGTGGACACATGTCCAGTCAGGTGACCAGTCCCGCCCTCCGGCAGGGCCTCAACGCCCGGCAGGCCGAAACGGTGCAGAACCTGATGGCCGCCGGGCTCGCCGAGCTGCGCGCCGTCGGGCACGAGGCGCTGACGATCCGGACCGTGGCCCAGCGCGCGGGCGTCTCCCCGGCGACCGCCTACACCTACCTTTCGTCCAAGAACCACCTCTTCGCGGAGCTGTTCTGGCGGCATCTCAACGAGGGCGCGGACGGCGCGCCGGCGGGGTCCGGCGCGACCGAGCGCCTGCAGGCGACGGTCCGGGCGCTGACGGCGCGGATCGTCGCGGAACCGGAGCTGGCGGCGGCGGTGACGCCGGCGCTGCTCGGCAGCGACCCGGACGTCGCGCGGCTGCGGCTGCGGATCGGCGGGGAGTTCTACGCGCGCTTCGAGGCCGCCCTCGCGGGGCCCCGGCCCGCCGGGGAGCCCGCCGACCCGGCCGTGCTCGGGGTGCTCGTCCTCACCTTCACCGGCGCGCTGCTCCAGGCGGGCATGGGCCTGCTGACCTATGACCAGATCGCCGACCGGCTCGTCTCCGCCGTGGAAGTGATCATGAGAGGCAACGAATGAGCGCTCCGAGCGACGCGGCGGTCGAGCCCCTGGTCTTCGACCCCTACGACTACGAGTTCCACGAGGACCCGTACCCGCTCTACCGGCGGCTGCGGGAAGAGGCGCCGGTCTTCCACGCCGAGCGGGACGACCTGTGGGTGGTCTCGCGGCACGCCGACGTGTTCGACGTGCTCCGCGACGACGCGGCGTTCTCCAACCGGATGGGCGTCTCCCTCGACGCGAGCGCGTGGAGCCCCGACGCCCACCGGGTGATGAGCTTCCTCGCCCTCGACGGGCAGCGGCAGACCCGGCTGCGCCGGCTGGTCTCCGCCGCGTTCACGCCGCGCCGGGTCAAGGAGCTCCAGCCGCAGATCCAGCGGCTCACCGAGCAGTACCTGGAGAACACCTTCGCCGCCAACGCAGAGAACGGCGAGGCCGACTGGATCACCGACTTCGCCGGCAAGCTCCCCATGGACGTCATCTCCGAGATGATGGGGGTGCCGCGGGCCGACCGCGACGAGGTCCGCCGCCTGGCCGACCTCGTCGTGCACCGCGAGGACGGCGTCCGCGACGTCCCGCCGGCCGGCATGGAGGCCGCCGGCGAGCTGCTCACCTACTACGCGACGATGGTGAAGGAGCGCCGGGCCGCGAGCGAGCCGGCGGGCGACCTCACCGCCGCGCTCACCGTCGCCGAGATCGACGGCGACCGGCTCACCGACGGCGAGATCATCGCGTTCCTCTTCCTCATGGTGGTCGCCGGCAACGAGACGACCACCAAGCTCCTCGGCAACGCGCTGTTCCATCTCTCCGCGCACCCCGAGCAGAAGGCCGAGGTGCTCGCCGCGTCCGACGACCCGGCGTCCATGGTGACGGTGTGGATCGAGGAGACGCTGCGGCACGACACCTCCAGCCAGATGCTCGCCCGGTACGTCGTCGACGACGTCGAGATGCACGGCGTGACGATCCCCGCCGGGGCCAAGGCGCTGATCCTGCTCGGCTCGGCGAACCGCGACGAGCGGGTCTTCGCCGACCCGACCGTGTACGACATCCACCGGCCCAAGGACGAGCTCGGCCAGATCCTCAGCTTCGGCTCCGGCAAGCACTTCTGCCTCGGCGCCAACCTGGCCCGGCTGGAGGCGCGCGTCGTCCTCAACGAGCTGGTCCGGCGGGTCGAGGACTTCCACGTCCACGCCGACCGCGCCGTCCGCGTGCACTCCACCAGCGTGCGCGGCTTCGCCCGGCTCCCTGTGAGCTTCACCCAGCGGAAGGGCTGACGGTGGCCAAGAAGTACCAGCACCCCGAGCGCCGTCCCGCGGTGATCACCGGCGCGTCGTCCGGCATCGGCGCGGAGACGGCCAGGGCCCTCGCCGCGGCGGGGCACCCGGTCGCCCTCGGAGCGCGCCGGGTGGACGCCCTGGAGGAGATCGCGGCGGGCATCCGCGCCGACGGCGGCGAGGCGGTCGCGCACGCGCTCGACGTCACCGACGACGAGTCGGTGGCCGAGTTCGCCGCGAAGGCGGCCGCGGGCCTCGGCGACATCGAGGTCGTGGTCAGCAACGCCGGCCTGGTCGCGCCGGGCGCGACCATCGAGGTCAGCTCCGAGCGCTTCGGACGGGAGATCGACCTCAACCTCGTCGGCGCGCACCGGATCGCGCGGATGTTCGTGCCCGCGATGGTCGAGCGGCGGCGCGGCGACATCGTGTTCGTCTCGTCCGACGTGGCCGTCAAGCCCCGGCCGTTCATGTCCGCCTACTCCGCCGGCAAGTGGGGCCTGGAAGGAATGGTCACCGCGCTGCAGATGGAGCTGGAGGGGACCGGCGTGCGGGCCTCGATCGTCCGGCCCGGCCCGACGTGGAGCGGCATGGGCACCGACTGGGACACCGACGAAGCCGCGTTCGTGCTCGACCAGTGGGTCCGTTTCGGACTCGCCCGGCACCCCCACTTCCTCAAGGCCAAGGCGCACGCGGACGCGATCGCCACGATCGTCGGCGCGCCGCGCGGCGTGCACCTGAGCCTGCTCGACGTCAATCCCGAAGCGCCCGTGGAGGAGAAGCCATGACCGCCGCCGAGAGCGACCGGCTCGCCGGGATCCCCGAGGTGAGCACGGTCCTCGACGACCAGAGCCCCGAGGTGCCCGAGATCATCCGCGGCACCGGGCACCTGCCGGAGATGCGGGTCGACCCGGTCGGCCTGTTCCACCGCGTCCGGGAGGAGTGCGGCGACGTCGGCCGGTTCCGGCTCGCCGGCAAGGACGTCGTGCTGGTCAGCGGCGCCGCGGCGAACGAGATGTTCTTCCGCGCGCCGGACGAGCAGCTCGACCAGGCCGCCGCGTACCCGTTCATGACGCCGATCTTCGGCAAGGGCGTCGTCTTCGACGCCTCGCCGGAGGAGCGCCAGCAGATGCTGAAGAACCAGGCGCTGCGCGGCGACATGATGCGCGGCCACGCGCAGACGATCGAGGCGGAGATCCGCCGGATGGTCGCCGGCTGGGGCGACGAGGGGGAGATCGACCTCCTCGACTTCTTCGCCGAGCTGACCATCTACACCACGTCCGCGTGCCTCGTCGGCAAGCCGTTCCGCGACGAGCTGGACGGCTCGTTCGCGCAGCACTACCACGAGCTCGAACGCGGCACCGACGCGATCGCCTACGTCGACCCGTACGCCGACATCGACAGCTTCCGGATGCGCGACGCGGCCCGGGAGAAGCTGGTCGCTCTGGTGCAGGGCATCATCGAGCGCCGCAAGGAGCGCGGGAAGGTCCCGCGCGACCAGCGGGACCTGCTCGACGTCCTGATCTCGCTGGACATGAGCGCCGACCACATCACCGGCATCTTCATCTCGATGATGTTCGCGGGGCACCACACCTCCAGCGGCACCGCGTCCTGGGCGATGATCGAGCTGCTGCGCAACCCGGCGGTGCTCGCGGACGTGGTCGCCGAGCTGGACGCGCTCTACGCCGACGGCACGGAGGTGTCGTTCCAGGCGCTGCGGTCGATCCCCGTGCTGGAGTCGGCGCTGAAGGAGACGCTGCGCCTGCACCCGCCGCTGATCATCCTGATGCGGCTCGTCCGCGAGGACTTCGAGCTGCTCGGGAAGACGATCCCCGCCGGGACGATGCTCGCGGCGTCGCCGCGGGTCTCGAACCGGATCGAGGAGGACTTCCCGAAGGCGGCGGACTTCGACCCGGGGCGCTACATCGACCCCCGGCAGGAGGACCTGCAGAACCGCTGGACCTGGATCCCGTTCGGCGCCGGCCGGCACCGCTGCGTCGGCAACGCGTTCGCGATGATGCAGATGAAGGCGATCTTCTCCGTCGTCCTGCGCGACTTCACGTTCGAGGCCGTCGAGCCTCTCGACTCCTACCAGGACGACTTCACCAAGATGGTGATCCAGCTCAAGCAGCCCTGCCGCGTCAGGTACCGCCGCCGGGCGGGGAGGTGAGCATGCGGGTCGTCGCCGACACGACCATCTGCCAGGGGCACCAGCTCTGCCAGGGCGAGGCGCCCGACGTGTTCGGGTTCGACGAGGAGAACGACGTGGTCGAGATCCTCGACGAGCACCCGGACGAGTCCCGCCGCAAGGACGTGGCCACGGCCGTGAAGTACTGCCCGGCGTTCGCGCTTTCGATCGAAGAGGACTGAGGGGACGACGTGAGTGATGACGGCGGGCTGACCCGCGCCGAGATCGAGGGGTTCTGGGACTCCTGGCTGGAGATCAACCGCGAGGCCGAGCGGACCGGCGACTGGCGGGTGATGGCCGAGTGGTACGCCGAGGACGCGACGTACGGCTGGATGTACAGCCCCGACGAGCACTTCATGGCCGTCGGCCGCGACCAGATCCGGGACTGGGCGATCGGCATCGAGATGGACGGCCTCGACGGCTGGCACTACGACTACCAGGTCACGGTGATCGACGAGAAGAAGTCGATGATCGTCGGGTTCTGGAAGCAGAAGTCCGGCATCGCCAACGACGCGACGGGCGGGGAGTACGAGATCCTCGGCATCGGCGGCTCGTGGTTCGGCGTCGAACGCCAGACGGCCGGCGCGGACGCCGGCCAGATCAAGATCGCCTGGCAGCGGGACTGGTTCGACATGCCGTCGACCGTCCACACGTTCATGGAGATCATCAACTCCGGCAAGGCGCCCGAGACGCTGCTGAAGCGGATGAAGGTCGCCGGCCACGGCGTGCCGGGCCACTACCACTACGACGAGATCCCCTCGACGCTGTGGCCGCCGCCCGTGGAGCGCGGCGACTACGTCACGCAGGCGCCGAAGGACGCACCGGAGGCGGCGCAATGACCGATCGCCTTCCGACGAATCCGCCCGCGCAGCAGTACGTCGACGGCAAGCTCGGCGGAGCGAGCGGCGGGGCGTCCTACCCGATCCTCAACCCGGCGACCGGGCAGGAGATCGGCCGCGCGCCCGACGGCACGGCCGCCGACGTGGACGCCGCGATCGGCGCCGCCCGCCGGGCGTTCGACGAGTCCGGCTGGGCGACCGACCGTGCACTGCGGTCGCGGGTGCTGCGCCAGTTCCACCAGGCGCTGCTCGACAACGCGGACGTGCTCCGCGCGCTCACCATCGCCGAGGCCGGGGCGCCGGCGTTCTTCGTCGCCGGCCCGCAGTTCGACACCCCGGTCGAGAGCCTGAAGTGGACGATCGACCTCGCCGAGGGCTACGAGTGGGAGACCGACCTCGGCGTCGGCGTCACGATGGGCATCCGGTCGCACCGCACCGTCCACCGCGAGGCGGTCGGCGTGGTCGCCGCGATCACGCCGTGGAACTTCCCCAACCAGATCAACCTCGCCAAGATCGGTCCGGCGCTCGCCGCCGGGAACACCGTGGTGCTCAAGCCGGCGCCCGACACCCCGTGGCTGGCGGCCGAGCTGGGCCGGCTGTTCGCCGAGCGCACCGACATCCCGGCCGGCGTCTTCAACGTGGTGACGCCGCGCGACAACGAGGTGGCGGCGCTGCTGACCACCGACCCGCGCGTGGACCTGGTGTCCTTCACCGGCTCGACCAACACGGGCCGTGCGATCGCGGCGGCCGCGGCGCCGACCCTCAAGAGGGTCTTCCTCGAACTCGGCGGCAAGTCCGCGGCGATCGTGCTGGACGACGCGAACCTGAAGGCGGTCGTCGGCAGCACCGCGTTCGCGGCGTCCGTGCACGCCGGCCAGGGCTGCGCCATCACCACCCGGCTGGTGGTGCCCCGGGCGCGCTACGACGAGGCGGTGGAGATCGCCGCGTCCACGATGGCCTCGCTCGGCGCGAAGGACCCCGCCGATCCCGGCACCATCTGCGGCCCGGTCATCTCGGCGGCGCAGCGCGACCGGGTGACGTCCTACCTCGACCTGGCCGCCGAGGAAGGCGGACGGTTCGCCACCGGCGGCGGGCTCGCCGAGCAGGACGGCGAGCTGGCCGGCGGGTTCTGGATCCAGCCGACCGTCATCGCCGGCCTGGACAACACCGCCCGCGTCGCCCAGGAGGAGATCTTCGGCCCGGTGCTGACCGTCATCGCGCACGACGGCGACGACGACGCCGTCCGGATCGCCAACGAGTCGCCGTACGGGCTGTCCGGCTCGGTCGACTCCGGCGACCTGGAGCGGGCCAAGGCGGTCGCCGCCCGCATCCGCACCGGGACGATCGGCGTCAACGGCGGGCTGTGGTTCGGCGCGGACGCGCCGTTCGGCGGCTACAAGCAGTCCGGAATCGGCCGCGAGATGGGCGTGGCCGGGTTCGAGGAGTACCTCGAGACCAAGACCACGGCCGTGCCGGCCTGACGCCGGCCTCACCCCCTCACGGATACGGAGAGCAGCAGTGAGCAGGTTCCAGGACAAGGTCGTCATCGTCACCGGTGCGGCCCAGGGGATCGGCGAGGCCTACGCCAAGGGGCTGGCCGCGGAGGGCGCCTCGGTGGTCGTCGCCGACCTCAACGCGGAGGCCGGCGACCAGGTCGCCAAGCAGATCCGGACCGACGGCGGCAAGGCGATCTTCGCGCCCGTGGACGTGTCGTCGCCGGAGTCGGCGAAGGCCCTCGCGGACGCGACCGTCGCCGAGTTCGGCGGCATCGACGCGCTGGTCAACAACGCCGCCATCTACGGCGCGATGAAGTTCGACCTGCTGATCAGCGTCGACTGGGACTACTACCGCAAGTTCCTCGACGTGAACCTCAACGGCGCGCTCGTCATGACCCGTGCGGTGTACCGGGAGATGCGCAAGCGCGGCGGCGGCTCGATCGTCAACCAGTCCAGCACCGCCGCCTACCTCTACTCCGGCTTCTACGGGCTGGCGAAGGTCGGCGTGAACGGGCTGACCCAGCAGCTCGCGCACGAGCTCGGCGGGATGAACATCCGGGTGAACGCGATCGCGCCCGGCCCGACCGACACCGAGGCGACCCGGGTGCAGGCGGGCGACGCCGCCAAGGACCTGGTGAAGAACATGGCGCTCAAGCGGTTCGGGCAGCCCGAGGACATGCTCGGCGCGGTGAAGTTCCTGCTCTCCGACGACGCCTCGTGGGTGACCGGCCAGATCATCGCCGTCGACGGCGGCCAGACCTTCCGGCTCTAGGGGCGGACGGAGAGGGAACGAGATGAGCGACATCGTCCGCGTCGGATTCGTCGGGCTCGGCGACATCGGCAAGCCGATGGCGACCCGGCTCGCCGGGCAGCAGGCCGAGGCGGGGCTCGCGCTCGGCGTGTTCGACCTGGCCCCGGCGCCGGTCGAGGAGCTGGTCGCGGCCGGCGCGAAGGCGGCCGGCGGCGTCGGCGCCCTCGCGGCGGGCAGCGACGTGCTGTGCGTGATGGTCAACAACGACCGGCAGGTCCGCTCGGTGCTCGACGAGGTGCTCGCCGCCGACGGCGTGGGCGCGGGGCTCACCGTGGCCGTCCACTCGACCGTGGCGCCCGAGACGCCCGCCGAGCTGGAAGGACTCGCCGCGCGGAAGGGCGTCCGGCTGGTCGACGCGCCCGTCTCCGGCGGCGCGATGGGCGCGGGCACCGGCGAGCTGGCCGTCATGGTCGGCGGGTCGGAGGAGGCGTTCGCGGCGGTCCGCCCCGTCCTGGACGTCCTGGCGAAGAAGGTCGTCCACGCCGGGCCGATCGGCGCGGGCACCCGGTTCAAGCTCGCCCGCAACCTGATGCACTACGCCGCTTTCACCGCCGCGACCGAGGCCCAGCGGCTCGCCGAGGCGGCCGGCCTCGACATCACCGCCCTCGGCGAGGTCGTCCGGCACACCGACGCGCTCACCGGCGGACCGGGAGCGATCATGTACCGCGACACGACCGCCGAGCTGGAGCCGGGCTCGTTCTGGTTCACCACCTTCGACCACGTCCGGCACCTCGCCGAGAAGGACCTCGACTTCGCCATCGCGCTGGCCGACGAGCTCGGCGTCGACGTCCCGATGGCCAGGATCGCGCGCGAGCGGTTCGCGCCCGGGCTGGGTTTCCCCGAGGAGCAGGCATGACCGACGACACGACCGGGAAGTTCGACGACCTCCCGGAGCTGCGGGCCCGCGGCCTGCGCAAGATGGAGCAGGTCTACGGCTTCGACATGGCCGACGGGACCGGCGACTTCTTCCGCTACACCGCCGACCACCTGTTCGGCGACGTGTGGCAGCGGCCCGGCCTGTCCGACCGGGACCGCCGCCTGCTGCTCCTCGGCCTGCTCGCCGGGCAGGGCGCCGCCGACGTGCTCGGCATCCAGGTGCCCGCCGCGTACGCCGCCGGCGAGTTCGACGACGACGCGCTGCGCGAGATCGTGGTGTTCCTCAGCCACTACGCGGGCTGGCCGAACGGCGCGCGGCTCAACTCGATCGTCGAGGAGACGATCGCCAAGGCGGCGCGCGCCGCCGCCCGCGCCGCCCGCGCCGCCGAGAAGAGCGACTGAGAGCGCCCGTCCTCGCCGGATGCCCGGCGTCGTCCACCCCCCGAGGAGCACCATGGCCCTGCGCGTCCTGCACGTCGCGACCGGCAACGTCGGCCGCATCGCGCTGTCCCAGCTGATCGAGGACCCCCGCTTCGAGCTGGCCGGCCTCGTCGTGTCCAACCCGAAGAAGGTCGGCCGGGACGCCGGCGAGCTCGCGGGCCTCGACACCGTCACGGGCGTCGCGGCCACCGACGACCTGGACGCGGCGCTGGCCGCGCGGCCGGACTGCACGGTCTACTGCGCGCTCGGCGAGACCCGGCTGTTCGAGGCGCTCGCCGACATCCAGAAGATCCTCGCCTCGGGCAGCAACGTCGTCGCGTCCTCGCCGGTGCCGCTGATCTACCCGTGGGGGCTGCTGCCGGACCGGATGATCGACCCCGTCGAGGACGCCTGCCGCACCGGCGGCACGAGCCTGTTCACCACCGGCGTGGACCCCGGCTGGGTCAACGACCTGCTGCCCTTCGCGATCGCCAGCACCTGCCAGCGGGTCGAGCGGGTCGTCTGCTCGGAGATCGCCGACTACGCGACCTACGACGGCGGCCCGGTCATGTTCGACTTCATGGGCTTCGGACGTCCCCTGGACGACCTGCCGAGAATGTTCAAGCCGGGGATCCTCGCGGCGTCCTGGGGCGTCAGCCTCCGGATGATGGCGCGCGGGTTCGGCTTCGAACTCGACGACATCACCGAGTGGTACGAGCGGGAGCCGGCGCCGGAGGCGTTCGACGTCGCCGCCGGGCACATCCCCGCAGGCGGCGTGGCGGCGATGCGGCTGAAGATCTGCGGCGTGGCCGGCGGCAAGGAGGTGCTGGTCATCGACCACACCACCCGGCTGCGCGGCGACCTGCGCCCCGACTGGCCGCAGCCCGCGCAGGACGGCGGCTCCTACCGGCTGGAGATCACCGGCGAGCCGTCCTACCGCGTCGACGTCTGCCCGACCAGCGCGAAGGGCGACCACAACTACGCCGCGATCGCCGCGGGCGCCGGCCGCATCGTCAACGCGATCCCCGACGTCGTCGCGGCACCGCCGGGCCTGCGGACCCCGCTCGACCTACCGTTCAACACCGCCCGAGGCGTCTTCGCCACGGCACTGACCCGTTGAGTTGCGGCGAGTCGTCGTTATCCGGCCGTTCATAACGACGACTCGCCGCAAGTCAACGCATTCGGACCCGACGACAGGGAGGACATCGACATGGGACGTGTGGACGGGAAGATCGCCCTGATCAGCGGGGGCGCGCGCGGCATCGGGGCGGCGAGCGCGCGGGCGCTGGTGGCCGAGGGCGCGAAGGTCGTGCTCGGCGACATCCTCGACGAGGAGGGCAAGGCCGTCGCCGACGAGCTGGGCGACGCGGCCCGCTACGTGCACCTCGACGTGACGAGCCCCGAGGACTGGACGGCCGCCGTCGAGACCACCGTCCGCGAGTTCGGCGGGCTGAACGTGCTGTTCAACAACGCGGGGATCGCCAACGGCGCGTCGATCAACCGGTTCTCGCTGGAGAAGTGGCAGAAGATCATCGACATCAACCTGACCGGCCCGTTCCTCGGCATCCGCGCGGCGACCGACGCGCTGGTCGCGGCCGGCGGCGGGTCGATCATCAACACCTCGTCCATCGAGGGCCTGCGCGGCACGTCGTGGGCGCACGGATACGTGGCCTCGAAGTGGGGCCTGCGCGGCCTCACCAAGTCGGTCGCGATGGAGCTCGCGCCGCACGGCGTCCGGGTCAACTCGCTGCACCCGGGCCTGATCCGGACGCCGCTCACCGACGGCATCCCCGACGACATGATCCCGGTCCCGCTCGGACGGCCCGGCCTGCCCGAGGACGTCGCCTCCTTCGTGGTCTTCCTCGCCAGCGAGGAGTCCTCCTACGCCACGGGGACGGAGTTCGTCATCGACGGCGGCACCGTCAACCAGATCCCGCACAAGTGACCCGCGACGTACGACCGGTTCGAGGCGTACGACTGATTCGAGACAGGGACCGATGAACGCACAACCCTCCCCTGGAATGGCCGTCCCGCAGGTGGTCCCGGCCGCTGACCTGCCGGCCGGCGCCGAGCGGTTCGACGTCGTCGTGGTGGGCTTCGGCATCGCCGGCGGCTGCGCCGCCCTGGAGGCGGCGCGCTCCGGGGCCCGGGTCCTGCTGCTGGAGCGGGCCGCCGTGCACGGCGGCACGTCGAGCATGTCGGGCGGGCACTTCTACCTCGGCGGCGGCACCGCCGTCCAGCAGGCCACCGGCCACGAGGACACGGCCGAGGCGATGGCCCGCTACCTCATGGCCAGCACGAAGGACCCGGACGAGGAGAAGATCCGGACGTACTGCGCGGGGTCGGTCGAGCATTTCGACTGGCTGGAGGCGCTGGGCTTCGCGTTCGAGCGGTCCTACTTCCCCGGGAAGGCGGTGATCCAGCCCGGCACCGAGGGGCTGATGTTCACCGGCAACGAGAAGGTGTGGCCGTACCGCGACGGGATCCCGCCGGCGCCGCGCGGCCACAAGGTGCCGGTGCCGGGCGACACCGAGGGCACCAAGATCGTGATGGACCTGCTGCGCGACCGGGTCGAGGAGGCCGGGGTCGAGGTCCGCTACGAGACCGGCGCGACCAACCTGGTGGTGACCGGGGACGGCGCGGTCACCGGCGTCGCGTGGCGGAACTTCGACCGCACGGGCGTGGTCGGTGCCGCCGGAGTCGTGATCGCGGCGGGCGGGTTCGTGATGAACGCGGACATGGTCGCGGCCTACACCCCGGCGCTCGGCGAGAAGCTGTTCACGCTCGGCAGCACCTACGACGACGGGCTCGGCATCCGCCTCGGCCAGTCCGCCGGCGCGGCGCTGGAGCATATGGACGAGCCGTTCATCACCGCGCCGTTCTACCCGCCGTCGTCGCTGGTCAAGGGGCTGATCGTCAACAAGCGCGGCGAGCGGTTCGTGGCCGAGGACAGCTACCACGCGCGCACGTCCTCCTTCGTGCTCCAGCAGCCGGACGCGGCGGCGTACCTGATCGCCGACAGCGACCACATGGAGGAGCAGCGGATGCCCCTCGTCCCGCTGAAGGACGGCTACGAGACGATCGAGGAGATGGAGTCCGGCCTCGGCCTGCCCGCCGGCTCGCTCGTCGCGACGATGGCGCGCTACAACGAGCACGCGGCACGCGGCGAGGACCCCGACTTCCACAAGCACCCCGACTGGCTGGCGCCGCAGGCCACCGGCCCCTGGGGCGTCTACGACCTCACCCTCGGCACCGCCCTCTACGCCGGCTTCACCCTCGGCGGCATGGCCACCACGGTCGACGGCGAGGTGCGGCGGCCCGACGGGTCGGTCATCGGCGGGCTCTACGCGGCCGGGGCCTGCGCGTCCAACATCGCCCAGGACGGCGCCGGATACTGCTCGGGCACCCAGCTCGGCGAGGGCTCCTTCTTCGGCCGCCGCGCCGGTCTCGCCGCCGCGGCACGCGCCCGCGCCACCTCTCGCTAGGCGTGCCGCGGGGCCGTCGGCGCGCCGGCGGGGTGGCGCGCCGCGGCCCGGGGGAGGGGTGCGGCAAGATGAACGGCATGGCACAGGTTGTGGCGACTGCGGAGACGACGCTCAAGGCGAACCCGGAGCGGGTGCTCGAAGCACTCGCGGACTACACGGGCGTGCGCTCCAGGATGCTGACCGAGCACTTCAGCGAGTACGACGTGCGGGAAGGCGGCCAGGGAGCGGGCACGGTGGTGCACTGGAAGCTGGCCGCCACCAGCAAGCGGGTGCGCGACTGCCTGTTCTCGGTGAGCGCCCCCGACGCGAACACGCTGGTGGAGAAGGACGCCAACTCCTCCATGGTCACCACCTGGACGGTGTCGCCCGCGGGCGAGGGAGCACGCGTCCAGGTCAGGACGGCCTGGGACGGCGCCGGCGGCGTGGGCGGATTCTTCGAGCGCACCTTCGCCCCGAAGGGGCTGCGGAGCATCTACGACGCGCAATTGGCGAAGCTGGGCACCGAGCTGGGCGCCTGACGGGCGCGCCCCGCGCGGGGCCGCCGGCCGCGGCCCGATCATCGGTCTGGACAAACAGCGCCGCCGGTTCTACTTTTATGGCGAATCGCTCTACGTGACCGGTGATGGAGCGGAGGTCCACGGTGTGCTGACGTAATGCCGCCATCTGGTTGGCGGAAGTTGCCGGTCCGCGAAAGCACCCTGACCTCGGGCTCCCACAATGGCTGATGAATCGGCGAATGAACGGCGCTCATCCGTTATCGCTCTCGGGCGTGAACGCGCGAGGGCAATACCTGCCAGGATGAGAACGGCCGGGTGGTTGCATGGCGCGTCGTGAACGCCCGCTGGACCCGGCCGCCGGCCCGTTGGAGGCGTTCGCGCACGATCTCCGCGCCGTGCGGGCGGCCGCGGGCGAGCCGACGTACCGGCGGCTGGCGCAACTGGCGGGGTACAGCGCGTCCACGCTGTCGGAGGCCGCCAGCGGCGCCAGGCTCCCCACGCTGGCGGTCACGCTGGCCTTCGTGGGCGCCTGCTCCGGCGACACCGAGGCGTGGGAGCACCGGTGGAAAGAGGTCCACGACGCCCTGCAGGCCTCGGACGACGCGTCGCCGTCCTGCGCGACGGAAGAGGACGCCGGCACCGACGCCGGCCCGATGGCCTCGCGGGAGATCATGCGGGCCGACCTGCCGGACGGGAGCCCGGCCGCTCCCCGCGACGTCCGCCCGATCATCTTCGGCCCGGTCGCGACCGGACGGGCCAAGCGGAATATCGCCGCGATCGCGGTGGGCTGCCTTGTCGTGGCCGGCTTACTCGTCGTCGGGCTGAACGGCCCCTGGCGCGGAGGTGAAGGCAAGGAATCGCCCGGCTGTCCATCAATGCCGAGGAATCCGAAGTTCACCGCCACCGCGTACGGCGATGGCGCGCCCGTTCGGTCCGGCGCCGCTCTCGCTCGTCCCTCTTTGACCACTTATGCGGCCGGATGCGTGCTCGGGTTCACGGGTTTCTGCATAGGGGAGAAGGTCACTGACCGGACCGCGGGAATTCCCGACAGCCGCTGGTTCATCCTTCCCGGCGGCCACGTCGTCCCCTCTGCCCTGGTGCACGGCAATCCGCCCACGCATCTCTCCCCCGCCGCCTGCACCGATGCCCGGCCGGCGCCGAAGCGGATCTCGCTGAAGGCCACCGGACCGCCCTCCCCCGACTCGCGAGTGGTCCTCACCGCGACGGGACCGCAGGTGCAGATGGCCGGGTTCGCCGCGTACTACGCCGCCGACCCCGCCCACCCGGAACTCCGCCTGTGGCACCAGATCGGGCTGACCGGGGACGCCGACCCCGCCCTGTCGGTCGCCTGGCGGCCGGACAAGCTCCCCGCCCCCGTCCACGCCGGCGACCGCGTCCTCGTCGCGGCCGTGGCGTGCCTCGGCGGCGGCGACTCGGGCTACGCGGCGTCCCTCGCCTCGCTGAAACTGCCCGGCCCCCGCGCGGGCGCCTCGCTGACGCCGCAGTCCGCGACGGTCGACCAGGTGGCCCGCCGCGCCGCCTGCCAGTACCCCAGCGCCTCCTGACGCGAGCGCCGAACGGCCTGCGACCGGGCCTGCCGCCGCCGCGCGCCGCACCGATCCAGAGCCGCATCGCACCAGTCCAGGGACGCATCGCGCCGGTCCCGGAACGTGCCTGGCCAGCGCCGGTGTACGGGCCTGATTGATCCGCGTTCGCGGGTGTGTCGATCAATCAATGCGGCCGGTAGCAAGAGGGACGGCGAGCCGACCGACGGAAGGAAGCACAGGATGAAGATGACGAGGACCCGGGCCGCCGTCACGGGGCTGCTCGCGGCCTTCACGGTATCCGGCGGCCTGGCGTCGGGCGCGGTGCAGGCGTCCGCGGCGACGTCCCCCGCGACGACCGCCGCGGCGCTGCCCGCCGTCGACATGGAGGCCACCGTCCTGGCCGCCCAGATCGACCCCCGGCGCGCCGACGACACGCTGACCCCCGGCGCGAAGGACTCCGTCCTGGCCGTCGAACGGGCGCTCCAGGCACGCGACCTGCTGGACGCCCGCTGGGTCGACGGCTACTTCGGGACCGAGACCATCTCGGCGTACGCGGCCTACCAGCGCTCGCTCGGGTACACCGGGTTGGCCGCCAACGGGCTGCCCGGCACGACGTCGCTGACCAAGCTCGGGCAGAACCGGTTCACCGTCACCCGCAAGATCGCGCCGGGCGCGAAGGTCCAGCGCAACGGCTACACCGTCGACGCCCGCACCCAGGCGATGCTCGCCGAGACCGAACGCCTGCTCGGCTTCAAGCTCGTCCTGTCGCAGGGCTCCTACAACCCCGGCGGCGACGCGTCGTCCGCCGGCACGCACGACGGCGGCGGCGTCGTCGACATCAGCGTCACCGGGATGTCCGCCGCGACCCGCACGTCCGTCGCCCGAGCGCTGCGCCAGGTCGGGTTCGCCGCCTGGGTCCGCAACCCGAACCAGGGCGACTGGCCGTGGCACATCCACGCGGCGGCGATCAACGACACCGACCTGTCCGTCCAGGCCCAGCACCAGACCGGCGACTACTACCTCGGCCTGAACGGCCTCGCGAACCGGGGCCCGGACGACGGCCCCCGCATCACGATCCACACCTGGGAGGAGTACCAGCGCACGCACTGACCGGACGCCCGCAGGACGTCCACCCCCTCGATCAGTGACCACTCCCCGAAAGAGGAGACCATGCAGCTACGCAGGACGCTCACCCTCGCCGGCGCCGCGCTGGCCCTCACCGCCCCCTTCCTCGCCACCGGTTCGCCCGCGTTCGCGGCGTCCCGGGACGGAGTCTGCGACAGCGGTGAGTTCTGCTACTACTACAACAGCGGCAACGCCGGTTCGATCTCCGACTTCACCACCTCGATCGGCGACTACGGCACCACCCAGCCCTCCTGCTACGACTTCAAGGGCGCGGGCAGCGGCAAGGGCGTGTGCGTGAAGAACAACGCCGCGTCGGTGTGGAACCGCACGAAGTACACGGTGCGGGTCTACTTCAACAGCAACTACGGCGGCTCCCATCAGGACTTCGCGGCCGGGGCGAAGGGCAACCTCAACTCCACGCTGAAGAACAACAACGCCTCGCACCAGATCCTCAACGGGTCGGGGCAGGCGGCGCGCAACGACTACGACGGCAACGCGCGCGGCTTCGCGCAGAACAACTGCACGGCCTTCGCGGCCTGGCGGATCGCGAGCCGGCTCGGCGTCCCGAGCTTCAGCAACTCGTGGAAGACGACCTGGGGCAACGCCGGGACCTGGGACGACGCCGCCCGCCGGGTCGGCGTGACGGTCAACAAGACGCCGTCCGTCGGCGCGATCGCCGTCAACGACGTCCACAAGGTCGGCCACGTCGCCTACGTGAACCGGGTCTACTCCGACGGCTCGTTCGACGTCGAGGAATACAACTGGAACAACCCCCTCGCCTACGGCACGCGTTCCCACGTGCACGTGAGCAGCGCCCAGGCCGACTTCCAGTGGATGCTCCACTTCTGAAAGGCGTCCGGACATGACCATCCGCAGAAGGGCGATCGGCATTCTGGCCGCCGTCGTGACGGTGTTCGGGGGAGCCGTGGTGATGGCGGGCCCGGCGTCCGCCGCCGGCCGTGACGGAGCCTGCGACAGCGGCGAGTTCTGTTACTACTTCAACAGCAACGAGGCCGGTTCGATCTCCGACTTCACCTCGTCCCTGGACGACTACGGGACGACCCAGCCGACGTGCTACGAGTTCAAGGGCGCGGGCAACGGCAAGGGCGTGTGCGTGAAGAACAACGCCGCGTCGGTGTGGAACCGCACCAGTCACACGGTGCGGGTCTACTTCAACAGCAATTACGCGGGGGCCCACCAGGACTTCGCGGCCGGCGCGAAGGGCAACCTCAACGCCACGCTGAAGAACAACAACGCCTCGCACCAGCTGCTGGTGTCGCAGCCCGGCGGATGCAAGACCGACGGGTCCAACACCACGCTGCCGTCCTCGATCCTGGTGTACCGCGTCAGCCTCGGACGGGTCGACCGGGTCGACTTCAAGACCTACGTCAAGAACGTCCTGCCGAACGAGTGGGTCTCCAGCTGGCCGGGCGCCTCGCTGGACGCCGGCGCGATGGCCGTCAAGAGCTACGCCTGGTACTGGGCGCTGCACTCGACCCGCAAGACCTCGGGCGGGGCGTGCTACGACGTCCGGGACGACACGGGCGACCAGGTGTACCGGCCGTCCTCGGCGGTGTCGTCGACGTCCGCGGCCGTCGACCGCACCTGGTCGACGCGGATGACGCGCAGCGGCAACATCCTGATCGCGCACTACTGCTCCACCACGACCGCCTGCGGCGCGTGGGTGGACGGGAACTGGATGTCGCAGTACGGCTCGCGTGACCTCGCGAACGCCGGCCAGGACTTCCGGACGATCCTTCGCCACTACTACAGGGACATCGCCCTCTCCTGAGGCCGCCCGTCCCGCCAGGGGTGCCGGTAAGACCTACCGGCACCCCTCCGGCGTCCCTTCCCCGTCCGCCGTGGCCGCGTTGGCGCGGTCGACCTCGGCCATGTGGTCCTCCGCCCAGGCGCGCACGACGGCGAGCGCGCCTTCGAGGGACAGGCCCAGGTCGGTGAGGCGGTAGTGGACGCGCGGCGGCACGGCCGGCTCCACCCGCCGGTCGACCAGGCCGTCGCGCGCCAGGCTCTGCAGGGTTGCCGACAGCATCTTCTGCGAGACGCCGGGCATCCGCCGCCGGAGTTCGGCGAAGCGCACCTCGCCCGGCGCGGCGTCGGCGAGGACCTTGACCACCATGGACGTCCATTTGGTGCCGATCCGGTCGAGCAGCCGCCGGGTGGGGCACCCGGCGTCGAACAGGTCGCCGCGCGTCCCCTTCCCGGTACCGGCGGGTGACGTGGTCACCTGCGGCTCACCACCTGTCGTCGAAGTGCCGCCTTCCGGCGCGAATCGGAGTCACTTACGCTCCCCAGGTAACCAATGGTAACCACTTCGGGGAGACGTCATGCCGCTCATGTCCGCCATCTCGCAGCGACGGGTCGCCGTCAACGGCATCGAGGTCAACGTGGCCGTCGGCGGCAGCGGGCCCGCCGTCCTGCTGCTGCACGGCTTCCCGCACACCTGGCGGGTGTGGTCGGAGGTCGTCCCCGAGCTGCTGCGGCACCACCGGGTCATCGCCCCTGACCTGCGGGGCCTCGGTGCCAGCGAGCGGGCGGACGGCGGGTACGACACCGCGAACCTCGCCGCCGACGCCGAGGGGATCCTGGACGCCCTCGGCGAGCCGTCCGCTGCGGTGGTCGCCATCGACGCCGGCGTCCCGCCCGCCTTCCTGCTCGCGCTCCGGCGGCCGGGCCGCGTCCGGCGGCTCGTTCTCATGGAGGCGACGCTCGGACCGCTGCCCGGCGCCGAGGACTTCTTCGCGGGCGGCCCGCCGTGGTGGTTCGGGTTTCACCGCGTTCCCGGCCTCGCCGAAACCGTCCTGGCCGGGAACGAGGCCGGCTACATCGGCTGGTTCCTTGAGACCGGCACGCGGGGCCGCGGCGTACCGAGCGACGTCCATGACGACTTCGTCCGCGCCTACACCGGCCGCGACGCGCTGCGCTGCGCGTTCTCCCACTACCGCGCCGCGCCCGACAGCGCGCGGCAGCTCCAGGAGGCCGCCGCCGCGAGCCGGCTCGCGATGCCGGTGATGGCGATCGGCGCGCACCCCGTCGGGGACGCCCTGGAGGGGCAGCTGCGTCCCGTCGCCGACGACCTGACCGGGCACCTCATCGAGGACTGCGGCCACATCATCCCGCTCGACCGCCCCCGCGAACTGCTCGCCCTGCTGACGCCGTTCCTCGCCGGGCCTGCCTAGGCGCCGTGCGGCGTCCGCCCCGGGTGCGCCGCACCCAGGGTGCGACCCACCCTGGTTAATCCCCTCTGACCTGCGCAGACTTGAAGCGAAACCGCTTGGAGTGAGCGGGCAACGCACCAAAGATCGGGGGACGGAACCCATGGCAGGACGACTCGCCGGCAAGGTCGCGCTGATCACCGGCGCGACCGGCGGCATCGGCACCGCGACCGCCGAACTCTTCGCCCGCGAAGGCGCCCGGCTGGTGATCACCGACGTCGCCGAAGGGCCCCTGCACGACCTGGCGCGGCGGATCGAGGCGGGCGGCGCCGAGGTCGTCGCCGCGCGGCTCGACGTGTCCTCCGCGCGGCGGTGGGACGAGGTGATCGCCATCGTCCGCGACCGCTTCGGAGCGCTGGACGTCCTGGTCAACATCGCCGGCATCGTCGACTGGCCGGGTATCGAGGACACGCGGGAGGACGCCTGGGACCGCGTCATCGACGTCAACCAGAAGGGCACCTGGCTCGGCATGAAGGCGGCGATGCCGCTGCTGCGCGCGAGCGGCGACGCGTCCGTCGTCAACACCTCGTCGGTGCTCGGGCTCGTCGGAAGCGGCGCCGCCGCGGCCTACCAGGCGTCCAAGGGGGCGGTGCGCCTGCTGACCAAGACCGCCGCGGTCGAGTACGCGCGGCAGGGCGTGCGGGTCAACTCCGTGCATCCCGGCGTCATCGCGACGCCGATGATCCAGGACATCCTGGACGAGGAGGGCGACGAGCAGCCCGACATCCGGCGGACCCCGATGCGCCGCGCCGGGCGCGCCGCCGAGATCGCGCCCGCCTACCTCTTCCTGGCCTGCGACGAATCGTCGTTCGTCACCGGCTCGGAACTCGTGGTCGACGGCGGGCTCACCGCGCACTGACCGCCCCGTCCCCCTACAATTCCGTGGGTGCCCGCCTATGACGATCATGACGTGTTCGAGGGTCTGGACGTCTCCGCCCTGCCCCCGCGCCAGCAGCGGATCCTGGCCACGATCCGGGACTGGGCCGTCCGGTACGGGTACCCGCCGAGCACGCGGCAGATCGGCGACGCCGTCGGCCTGCGGTCGGCGTCGTCGGTGTCCCGGCACCTGACGAGCCTGGAGGAGAAGGGCTTCCTGCGCCGGGGCGCCGCCGTGGCCCGCCCGATCGACGTGCGGTCGTTCCTGCGGGAGGGCTCCGCGGCGGAGCCCGCCGCCGACTCGGTGACCGTGCCGGTGGTGGGCGACATCGCCGCCGGCACGCCCATCATGGCCGAGCAGCACGTCGACGACACCCTGGCGCTGCCCCGCGAGCTCGTCGGCCGCGGCAACGTCTTCGCGCTGCGGGTGCGCGGCGACTCGATGATCGACGCCGCGATCTGCGACGGCGACACCGTCGTGGTCCGGCAGCAGCCCGAGGCGCACTCGGGCCAGATCGTCGCCGCGATGCTCGACGGCGAGGCCACCGTCAAGGTCTACCGCCGCCGCGACGGCCACGTCCTCCTCGAACCGCGCAACCCCGCCTACGAGCCGATCGACGGGGACCACGCCACCGTGCTCGGCATCGTCGTCTCCGTCCTCCGCAGCATCTGACCCCGCGCGGCGATCCGCCGCCGCCCGACCGGTTCCTTCCGCCGGATCGCCGGGTCTGTAGGAGTGACGGAACTCCGACGACCGAAAAGCGGGCGATCATGACGGACACGATGAACGCGACGGACATCCGGCTGGGCGGCCTGGTACTGGGCAGCGACGACCCGGAACGGCTCAGCGACTGGTACCGAGAGGCGTTCGCGCCGAAGGCCGAGCCGGGCACCGTCCTGATGGTGGGCGGCGGGCGGCTGGTCTTCGACGGCCGCGACGACCTCGGGCCGGCGGCGCGGGAGCCCGGCCGGATCCTGATCAACTTCTACGTCGAGGACATCGACGCGGTCGCGGCGCACCTGAAGGCGCTGGGCATCGAGCGGTGGATCCGGCCGGTCGAGGACTTCGGGCCCGGCCGCATCGCGACGGTCGAGGACCCGGTCGGCAACTACGTGCAGATCGTCGAGCTCGCCGCCGGACGCTGACGGGCCGCTGAGGAAAGGAAGTCGTCATCATGGCGAGAATCGAGGACGGTTCCCTTCTGATCACCGGGGCCAACCGCGGCATCGGCCGGGCCCTGGTCGACGAGGCACTGAAGAGAGGCGCGAGGCGGGTGTACGCCGGTACGCGCGTGCCTCTCGACCATTCCGACGGGCGCGTCACGCCGCTGGCCCTCGACGTGACCGATGCCGCGCAGATCCAGAGGGCGGTCGAGGCGGTCGAGTCGCTCGACGTCCTCGTCAACAACGCCGGCATGGCGCTGTACGACGACCTGAGCGACCGCGCCGCGCTCGACCGCAGCCTCGCCGTCAACCTCTTCGGCACCCACGGCGTGACGCAGGCCTTCCTGCCGCTGCTGACCCGCTCCGGCGGCGCCGTCGTCAACAACCTGTCGGTGAACGCCTTCGCCCCGCTGCCGCTCATCCCGGCCTACTCGATCTCCAAAGCGGCCGCCTTCTCCATGACGCAGTCGCTGCGCACCCTCCTGGCCGGGCGGGGCGTGAGCGTCCACGCCGTCCTGACCGGGATCGTGGACACCGACATGAGCCGGGGCGTCGAGATCCCGAAGGCGTCCGCGGAATCGGTCGCGGATGCGATCTTCGACGGGCTGGAAAAGGAAGAGGAGGAGATCTTCCCCGACCCCATGGCCCAGGCGCTGGCCGACGATTGGCGCAACGGCGCGGCCAAGGGCCTCGAACGCCAGTACGCCGAACTCGCGAAGGCGGAACTCGCGAAGGCGTGAGGACCGCCGCCGGACGTCCTCGGGGGAAAGGAGGCGGGCCGACGGGTCAGGAGGCCGGCGCGGTGAGGTAGTCGCCGTGCTCGACGTCGTCGAGCAGCGTCGGGTGGACGGGGGACCAGCCGAGCAGTTCCCGGGTCCGGGCACTGGAGACGGGCGCGTCGAACCCGTAGACGGTGGCCATGAACGGGCTCGGGAAATGCGCGGCGGCCTCCTCGGGGGGCAGCGGGACCGCGGGCAGGCCGAGGCCGCGGGCGATCGTCTCCGCGATGCTCTTCATCGTGACGCCGCTTTCGGCCGCTCCATGCAGCACGCTGCCCGCCGGGGCCTTCTCCAAGGCCAGCCGGAACAGGACGGCGGCGTCGAGCCGGTGCACCGCGGGCCACCGGTTGGCGCCGTCGCCGACGTAGGCCGACATGCCGGTCTTCCGGGCGGTGGCGACGAGCATGCCGATGAAGCCGTAGTCCCCGGGGCCGTGGACGGTGGGCGCGAGCCGGACCACGCTCGCGCGCACTCCCCGGCCGGCGAAGTCCAGGCAGGCCCGCTCGCCCGGGATCCGGAAGCCGGCGATCCCGGCCCGGTCGGGCTCGTCGGTCTCGGTGCTCTCCCGGCCGGCGGGCATGACGAGCGTGCCCGAGGTGCTGACGAACGGCCTGCCCGAGCCCTCCAGCGCCCGGCCGAGCGTCTCGATCGCGTTCCGGTCGCGCCGCATCATGTCGTCGGGGTCGGCGAAGTCGCCGCCGAAGGCCATGTGCACCACGCCATCGGCGGCTTCGGCGCCTGCGCGCAGGCTGTCGAGGTCGTCCAGGGAGCCGGGGTGCGGCGTGGCGCCGAGCGATTCCAGGCGTGCGGCGGCGGCGTCCGAGCGGGCCAGGCCGGTGACGGTGTGGCCGGCCGCGATGAGCTCGGCGACGACGGCGGGGCCGGTCAGGCCGGAGCCGCCGGTGACGAAGACCTGCATGGAGGACCTCTCTTAACGTCAGTGACTGGCACTAAGTAGCGCCAGTCGCTGACTCTACACGTAAAGCCAGTCACTGGCGCAACGTAGCGTCAGTGACTGGCGCGTGCGGTAGCCTCGGGGACGTGCCACGGAGCGGAGCGGAAGCGCGCCGCCGCCTTCAGCAGGCGGCCCTTGAGCTGTACCGGGAACGCGGGTTCGACCAGACCACGACGGCCGAGATCGCCGCCCGCGCCGGCGTCAACGAGCGCACGTTCTTCCGGCACTTCCCGAACAAGCGCGAGGTGCTCTTCGACGGCGAGGCCGACCTGCGCGCCGCGCTGATGGAGGCGGTGGCCGAGGTGCCCGACGGCCTGCAACCGCTCGAGGTGCTGCTGTGCGCGTTCCAGAAGGCCGGGCGGATCCTCGAGGAGAACCGGCCGTTCTCCGAACCTCGGCTGGCGGTCATCGCCGCGACGCCGGCGCTCCGTGAACGCGAGCTGGCCAAGGCGGCCTGGCTCACCGAGGCCGTGGCGGAGGCGCTGCGGCGGCGCGGCGTCACCGGCCGGCTGGCCGACCTGGCCGCTCACACCGGCTGGGCCGCCTTCCACCAGGCGGCGCAGGCCTGGATCGACGACCCCTCGCAGAGCCTGGACGCGCATCTCCGCCAGACCTTCGACGATCTGCGCACCCTCTCCGGCGCAGGGTGACCCTCCCCGCGGCGGACGACCGCGCCGCCGCGGAACGGATCATGGGGCGGTCGCATGGGCGGGGTGGCCGGGGGTAGCCCCGGCGTTATGGACATCGCCAACGTGACGCGGCCGAACTTCGCCCGCCACCTGCAGCGACCGGTCGCCGCATCGTGACCGTGGACGTCGCGCAGGAGGGGCCGTACAGGTTCAGGATCGAGCCGACGGGGGCCATGCGCGTCCCGGGAGTGCTGTTCGCCTCGCCGGAGCTGCTGACGACCGCCGGCAACGCCATCGACCAGGTCGCCAACGTGGCCGAGCTGCCGGGGGTGGTCGACGCCTCGTACGCGATGCCGGACATCCACTGGGGATACGGCTTCGCCATCGGCGGCGTCGCCGCGACCGACCCGGAGCAGGGCGGGGTGGTCTCGCCCGGCGGCGTGGGGTTCGACATCTCCTGCGGTGTCCGGCTGATGGCGGCGGACATCGACGCGTCCGATCTGGAGCCCGTCCTGGAGAAGCTGATGGACGGCCTGGACCCGGTGATCCCGCGCGGCATGGGCAAGGGCGCGGTCTGGCGGCTGCCCGGCCGCGACGAGCTGACCGGCATCCTCACCGGCGGATCGCGGTACGCCGTCGAGCAGGGCCACGGAGAAGAGCGGGACCTGCTGCGCTGCGAGGACGCCGGAGCGGTCGCCGACGCCGACCCGGACCAGGTCGGGCAGCGGGCGATCGAGCGCGGCGCGCAGCAGGTGGGGAGCCTGGGGTCGGGCAACCATTTCCTGGAGGTGCAGCGGGTCGGCGAGATTTACGATCCCGAGGTGGCCGAGGCGTTCGGGCTGCGGACCGGGCAGGTCTGCGTCATGATCCACTGCGGTTCGCGGGGGCTGGGGCACCAGATCTGCACCGACCACGTCCGGGCGATGGAGCGGCAGATGGCGCGGTACGGGATCCGGGTGCCCGACCGGCAGCTGGCCTGCGCGCCCGTCGACTCCGCCGAAGGCCGCGCCTACCTGGGAGCGATGGCCGCGGCGGCCAACTACGGCCGCGCCAACCGGCAGCTGCTCGCCCAGGCCGCCCGCCAGGTCTTCCGGAGGGTCGCCGGGGCCCGGCTCGACCTCGTCTACGACGTCTCCCACAACCTGGCCAAGCTCGAAGAGCACCAGGTCGACGGCGAGCGGCGGAGGCTGTGCGTGCACCGCAAGGGCGCCACCCGCGCGCTGCCGCCCGGGCACCCCGACCTCCCGCCCGACCTGCGCGACGCCGGGCAGCCGGTGCTGATCCCCGGGACGATGGGCACCTCGTCCTACGTCCTGGCCGGTGTGCCGGGCGGGCCCGCGTTCGCCTCCACCTGCCACGGCGCCGGACGGGTGCAGAGCCGCCACCAGGCCGCCCGAGGGGTCGACGGCAAGCAGTTGCGCGCGACCATGGAGCGGCAGGGGATAGCGGTGCGGCCGTCGTCCTGGCGCGGGCTGGCCGAGGAGGCTCCGGACGCCTACAAGGACGTGTCCGCCGTCATCGAGGCCAGCGAAGGCGCGGGCCTGTGCCGCAAGGTCGCCCGGCTCCTTCCGATCGGCGTCGTCAAGGGGTGACCCCGCGGCGCGCCTAGCCCGGGCCCGTCACACGTCGATCGTCACCGCGCAGGACCAGCCGTCCTCGCCCCGCTCGAAGCGCAGGTCGTGCAGCGACACCGCCTTGGGCACCGCGCCTACCGCGGTCGCCCGCTCCGCGTCACCGGCCGCGAGTTCGGCGACGAGGCCCGCGTCCGGCGCACGGGTGATCTCGGCGCCGACGACCAGGTCTCCGTCCACTTCGAGGCGGTAGATCACCTCGTCCAGGACGGTCACGAGCGCATCGGCGTCCGGCCCCGGCGGCACGGTCACCGAGATGCTGCGGGACGGCCGCACGCCGGAGGTGTCGGCGAACGACTCCACGAGCCCGGCCACGGCCTCGGCGATGCACCGCTCGCGCGTCGGGGCCCACGCCTCGATCCGCAGGTCGGCGGTATGCGGGACGCCGCGATGCCCCGCAGCGCTACCGCCGGTCATGAAGGGGGCCACGCTGCGCGACTACCCGTCCCCCCGCGGCGGTAACCCCGGCCATGTGAGCGGGTGGTCGAGCCGGTGCTGGAGCAGCGTCTGCTGAGCCGGGTTGGTGGTCAGCTCCAAGGCACGCTGGTCGGCGGTGCGGGCGTCCTCGATGCGTCCGAGGGCGCGCAGCAGTTCGGCGCGGGTGGCGTGGTAGAGGGAGTAGCGCTCCAAGGTGCGCTGGTCGGCCGGGGACAGGGCGTCGAGGGCGGCCAGCGCATTGGCCGGACCGCCGCGCGGCGCCGGGGCGTGATGGACGGCGATGGCGCGGTGCAGGCGGTGGACCGGGGACGGGGCGAGCGCGATGAGGATGTCGTAGAGCACCAGGATCTGCGGCCAGTCGGTGTCGTCCCAGGTGGGGGCCTCGGCATGGCAGGCGACGATGGCGGCCTGCACCTGGTAGGGACCGGGGCGCTTGGCGGTCGCGGCGCGTTCCAGGAGACCGATGGCCTCGCCGATGGCGGCGTGGTCCCAGCGGGCGCGGTCCTGGTCGCGGAGCGGGACCAGGTCGCCGGACGGGGTGAAGCGGGCGGCGGCGCGGGCCTGGTGCAGGCGGATGAGGGCGAGCAGGCCGAGGACCTCGGGCTGCTTGGGCATGAGCCAGGCGAGCTGCGCGGCGAGCCATTCGGCGTCGTCCGCCAGGTGCGCGGCCTGCGGGCGGTCGCCGGCGCTGGTCAGGTAGCCCTCGTTGAACAGCAGGTACACCACGGTCAGCACCTGGCCGAGCCGGTCGGGCAGTTCGGCGTCGCCCGGGATGCGGTACGGGATGCCGGCCGCGGCGATCTTGCGTTTGGCGCGGGTGATGCGCTGGACGACCGCGGACTCGCCGACCACGAACGCGGCGGCGATCTGCGCGGTGGTGAGCCCGCACACCGTCCGCAGGGTGAGGGCGATCTGGGCCTGCCGGGGCAGCGCGGGATGGCAGCAGGTGAAGACCAGCTTCAACCGGTCGTCGGGATCGGGCTGCGGCGGCCACCGCAGCTCGGCGAGCTTGCCGCGGTAGACGGCCTGGCGGCGCAGCACGTCGATGCCGCGGCGGCGGGCGACGGTCAGCAGCCAGGCGTCGGGATGCTCGGGGACGCCCTCGGCGGGCCAGCGGCGCAGCGCCGTCTCCACGGCGTCGGCGACGACGTCCTCGGCGGCGGCGAAGTCGCCCAGGACCCGCACCAGGCAGGCCGTGAGCCGGCCCGCGTGCTCGCGCACCACGCGGGCCAGCTCGCCGTGCACGTCATCGCGTGCGCCGGAACCGGGATCGGCCACGACGATCAGGTGATGGGGCGGATCTCGACGATGGGGCAGGCCGGCCAGGCGCGGGCGATGGCGATGGCCTGGTCCAGATCGTCCACCTCGATCTCGGCGTAACCGGAGACGACCTCCTTGCCCTCCACGAACGGCCCGTCCGTCACGAGCGCACCGCCGCCCTCGAGCCGCACCGTCGTCGCGGTCTCGGCGGGTTCCAGGCGGGCGTGGTGGACGATATGGGCGGCGTTCTCGGCGAACCACCGCCCGACCTGCTCGAACGCCGCCTGCCGCTCGCTCTCGCTCATGGCCTCCAGATCGCGCGCGAACTGCTCGGTCTCGACGAACATCAACACGTACTTCACGGTCCTGCTCCTTCCCGGTCACCCCTGAGACGAACGACGGCCCCGCCGATCCGACACTCCGCGGCCCCGTCCTGACGCAACGCCGAGGGTGGTAACGGCGTTCCTACCGTCGATCCGTCCCTGGCCGAGGGGCCCGGGCACCGGCGAACGTTGGGCCATGAGCATTTCCTTCTCCCACGACCACATCGGCTTCAGCGTGACCCCCGACGACCTCGATGCGACCATCGAGTGGTACTCGAAGACGCTCGGCTTCTCCGTCGACCGGCGGTTCGACTCCCACGGCACGACGTTCGTCTTCATCGTCCGCGGTGACGCCAAGATCGAGCTGATGGCGGGCGCGTCGGTCCGCCAGGCGCCGACCGGCGACGTCCTGTCGAGCATGGACCCGGCGCGCCTGCACCACTTCTGCCTCGCCGTCGGGGACCTCGACGCGGCCGTCTCCGAGCTGGGCTACCGGGGCGTGGAGCTGATCGGCGGCCCCATGGCGGTGGCGGACATCGGTCAGCGCATCGCGTTCATCACCGACAACCTCGGGAACATCATCGAGCTCGCCGAACCCGGCACCCGGCCCTCGGACCGGCGGAGCTGACCGTCCCGCGGCTCATGGCCGCGCTTCCGGTCAGAGCAGCTTCTTCGCCTCGTCCTCGGTGACGGCCGCGCCGAGCGTGCTCTCGTGGAGATCGCCGAACACCTCGATGCGGAGGGACCGGTCGATCCCGCCGACCAGGACCGGCGAGTGTCCGCCGGCCCTGATCAGCTCGGCCACCGCCGCGGCGGCCTCCGCGTCGTCGGTGGCGTAGAACTGCACGGTCGGAGGCCGGCGCCCGCTGCTGCCGGCGAGGGTCTGCGCCGACTGGGTTCCGAACGCCTTGACGAACCAGGCTCCCGCGGGCGCCAGCGCGGCCAGCACCATCCCGGCGGATTCGTCCGCCGGGATGGTCTTGGTGAACCCGCCGTCGCCGTTGAGGACGACGGGGTTCGACGGGTCGATGATCGTCTTGCCGTCCAGCCGCCCGGCATGGCGCACGAGCAGATCCTTGGCGACGTCGAACCACACGGCGAGGATCACGTTCTCTCCCGCCGCGATCGCGTCGTCGACCGTTGCCGCGCGGGCACCGACCTCGGCGGCGACGGCCTGCGCGTGTTCGAGACCGCGGCTTGCCAGCACCACGTCCTCACCACCGCGGACGAGGTTCGCGGCCAGTACCGTCCCGATGGCGCCTACTCCGATGATCGCAGTCGTCATTGCGCTGCCCAATCGTTCGTCGAGACGAGCTCCGGTGAGCCCGGCGTGCTTCCCGTCTCAACTTGCTTGCGCAGGCAGCTATTCCCGCCGCGGCCCCAGCAGGGTCAGCCGGACGGCTGGTCGGTTCGCAGGCCGTCGAGGATCTTGGCGGCGATACCGGCGAACAGGTCGAGCTCTTCGGGCGTGACGCGGTCGACGAACAGGCGCCGGACCTCCTGCGCATGCCCGGGCACGGCGTCCGCGAGCGCGGCGAGGCCCTTCTGGGTGATGACGACGTCGACGCCGCGGTTGCCGCACCGCTCGCGGCCGGTCAGGCCCCGCCGGCACATCCGGGTGAGCTGGTGGTGCAGCCGGCTCTTCTCCCAGTTGGCCGCCTGGCCCAGTTCGTAGGGGCGCATCCGCCCATCGGGCGCCTCCGACAGCAGCGCGAGCACGGTGTAGTCGGCGTTCGACAGGCCGCTGTCGGCCTGGAGCTGCTGTTCGATGCGCGCCCGCAGCAGCTCGGTCATCTCGAAGGACGTCCGCCAAGCGCGGCGCTCGCGTTCGGTCAGTCCCTGCTGCTCCATGGGGTCATCGTACCCATGAGTTGACAAGTCAACTCGCAGGCGCCACCTTGAGGTGACACGTCAACTCGGCAGTGCGGAGGAATCCGGTGATCGGAAAAGCAGGAGACGGATCGCAGGAGGGGGGCGCTCCGTCAGGCGGGCGGCGCGACTTCCTGAAGACTTCAGCGGCGGTCGCCGCCGGAGCGGGCCTGTTCACGGTCGGCCCGGCCGCGGCGCCGGGTCTAGCGGCGGAGCGCGGCGGCGAGCGGTCGCCGAAGGACAGCGGGCGCCCGGGGCGCCGCTACATCATCCGCGGCGGCGCGGTGATGTCCATGGACCCGCGCGTCGGCGACTTCGCGACGGCCGATGTCCTGGTCGAGGGCAAGAAGATCGTCGACGTCCGGCCCGGCATCCGCGCCGCCGGCGCCGACGTGATCGACGCGCGCGGACGCATCGTCGTGCCCGGCTTCGTCGACACGCATCACCACCAGTTCGAGACGGCGCTGCGCGGAACCCTCGCCAACGCCGTGCTCTTCGACGACCATTCGGGCTCGCCGAGCGCGGTCCCCAACTACGCCGACTACGTCCTGAAGCGGTTCGCGCCCGCCTATCGGCCGCAGGACGTCCACATCAATGTGTTGTTCTCGGGCCTCGCGCAACTCGACGCCGGTGTCACGACGGTGCTCGACACCTCGCAGATCCACCATTCCCCGCAGCATTCCGACGCGTCGATCCAGGCGCTCACCGACAGCGGGCGGCGGTCGGTGCTCCAATACTGCGAAGGCGATCTACGCGCGGAATCCCGGTACCCGGAGGACGCCCGCCGCATCAAGCACCAGTGGTTCTCCTCCGACGACCAGTTGGTGACCATGGCCATGGGCGGCGAGTTCTACAGCGCCGACGAGGAGCTGTACTCCAAGGCTTGGAAGATCGGCCGCGAGCTGGGCCTGCAGATCGCCGCGCACGTCGTCTCCGGGTCGGGCGTCCGGCCGGTCGTCGACGCGTTCGCCAAGGGCACCGCCGGGTCCGGAAAAGACCTCGGAGTGGGAAGCGACACCCTCTTCATTCACATGACGGGCGTGTCCGACACGGCGTGGAAGCGGTTCCGGGACGCCGGCGTGCACGTCTCGATGGCCTTCCCGATCGAAATGGCCATGCGGCACGGCACTCCACCCATTCTGAAGATGCAGGAACTCGGCATGCGGCCCTCGCTGAGCTCCGATGTCGAGACGACGATGGCCCCCGACCCGTTCACGCTGATGCGTTCCGCGCTGACCATGCAGCGCATGCTCGTCAACGAGATGATCCTGGAGCAGGGCGACTTCACGCCGCCGAACGAATGGCCGACACCGGCGAAGGGCACGCCGGAACTGCTCACCGTCTGCGACGTGCTGCGCTTCGCCATCCTCAACGGCGCCGAGCACCTCCGGCTCGGCGGCAAGACCGGCTCGCTCACGCCCGGCAAGGAGGCCGACATCGTCCTCCTCGACGCCACCGCGCTCAACGTGACCCCGCTCAACAACGTCCCAGGGACCGTCGTCTCGCTGATGGACCGCACCAACGTCGAGACGGTGATCGTCGCGGGCAAGGTGCGCAAGTGGAAAGGCAGTCTGGTCGACGTGGACATGAACGGGCTGCGCCGCGAACTCGAGGCGTCCCGCGACCACCTCTTCGCGTCAGCGGGCGTCAAGCAGAACCTCTTCGGCTGACGCCGCCGATCCCGTCACGACGGCGGAACGCCTCGACCGCGGTCCGTCCAGCAGCTCAAGCACCATTCCTGCAACCGCTGGAGCGGCCCCGCGATCGGTGACGGACTGCGCATCGACGGTGTGCACGTGTGGAACTTCACCAAGGTCAAGGGCGGCGTCCTCGTCCGCGCAGAAGAGACCCACACCGGCGCCTGATCGCCGTGCACGAATGCGACGTAACGGTGGCCACCGGCGCCTCACCGGAAACCGTCTGGAAACTGCTGGTCGACGCCGCGAGGCGGCCCCTGTGGTCAAAGGCACCCAAGACCCCGCCGGCAAGGTCCTGCTCGCGCTGCTCGCCCAGGCGCAGCACGATCCCGACACGGCCGAGCGGTTCCAGAAGCGCTATCTCGGTCCGCGCCGTGAGCAGGAACGCGACATGCTCGCGCGCGGGATCGGCGCCGGCGAGTTCTCGCCCAGACTCGGCCCCGACGCCACGATCGACGCCCTTGTCGGCCCGATCGTCTATTGCGCCCTGACGGGATCGGGCATCTCCCGAGACCTCGTGGACACCCTCGTCGAAGACCTGCTCAGGCCGCCCTCAAAGAAGCCGTAACGGCTGCGTTATGGCTGGTCGCCGCGGAGGATGTGCAGGATGGCGGTCTCCTGAGCGGGGTCGCGCAGGAGCGGAGGGCCCTGCGTGAGCGGGTGGAGCGCGGCGCGGGCGGCGGCGTGCGGCTCGGGCCACAACGCCGCCTTCAACGCGTTCGCGAACCAGCCCCGCAGGTGGGCGGCCGTCCGCTCGTCGTCGCTCATCCTGGACCGGGCGGACGAGTCGTTGAGCGATCCCCCCGCCTGACGCGAGCGTGTCAGCCAGGAGCGGACGTGCGCGCCGAGCTCGGAGCCGGGGGAGACCCTGACCGGCTCGCCGCGCCCGGCGGCGGCGATCGCCTCGGCGAGGCCGGGAGTGGTGTCGAGTCCCAGGACCGTGGCGAGGCGCGTCGCCTCACGCGTGGCGACCTCGCGGAGCAGGCGCGGCGGTGCGGCCTGGAGGGCGGCGGCCATTTCGGGATCGGCGGGGCCGTCCGCGCCCGAGGGCGGGGCGGCGTTGAACCAGGGTTCGATCTCGGCCGACAGGACCTGCCCGGCGAGGGCGTCCGGGTTCGGGAGAACGCCGGTGATCAGGCCCGCCAGAAGGAGAGCCGGGATGTAGGGAGGCGACAGGGGGTCGCGGTCTTCCGGGTCGGCGTCGGGGTCGAGGCCCGCCGCGCGCATCTTCCCGAGCAGGCGGTCGGGTTCGCTGCCCCAGCGGTCTTGCGGCCAGGTGGGCTCGAACGCGGTGACCAGCGTGCCGTCGACGGCGTGGCAGAAGGCGTGGTCGGCGTACTCGTGGCGCTCCACCGAGACGGCCTCGGTGCCCCGGGACAATGCCGTGAGCGGTTCGGTGAGCGAGCCTTGGAAGCCGTCGGGCTCGATCAACACCGTCCAGGTGCCGAGGTCCAGCACGAACACGAACTCCGGGTAGCCGGCCTCGTAGGAGTGGTAATCGTCCGACGCCTGCTGCAGAGTGCGGGGGCGCAGCGTGTCCGGGAGGGCGCCGAAACGCGACAGTGCCTCGGCCTCGTCGAGGCCCTTGACGAAGGTGAGGCAGAAGACCTCACCGAGCGTTTCGACCCACTCGACGTCGGTGGGCGTCACCTCGAGCATCGCTCTCTCCGGGAAGGCCGGTGGCATGGCATGTCGATCATGGCAGCGTCCACCTGCGAAACGGGCTCCGTCAGCGGGACCGGCCGGTGCAGGCCAATCTCGCCTCAGGCGCCGGTGCGCGACGGCGCGGACGTCAGGGTGTCCCAGGCGGCCATCGCGCAGGTGATGACCGCTTCCAACTCGGCGCGGGTCGCGCCGTCGCGGGCCTGTACGGAGAGGCCCTGCACCACGGTGGTGTAGTAGCGGGCGATGGCGTCGAGGGCGGCGGGCGGCGCGGTGAGGTCGCCGTCGGCGACGCCGCGGGCAAGCCGGTCCTGGACGGCGGTGCGCATGTCGCGCCGGAGGTCGGCCAGGAACTCCTGGATCGCCCGGTTCTCCACGGCGCCGGTGGGCGCGGCGAGGATGAGCATGCAGTAGTGCGGCGCGTCCGGACGGGTGATCTCGTCGGCGGTGGCGCGCAGCATGGCGTGGATCGCGGCCCGCGTGGTCGGGTGCTCGTGCAGCGCACGTCGCGGCGGCTCGCCCGAGGTCGTCCCGTAGAGCGCCATGACCTGCCGGAACAGGTCTTCCTTGCTGCCGAAGCAGGCGTAGATGCTGGCCGAGGCGATTCCCATCGCCTGCGCCAGATCGCTGAGGGACGTGCCCTCGTAGCCGCGCTCCCAGAACAGGTCCAGCGCCTGGCGCAGGGCGGTGTCCGGGTCGAAGGTGCGCGGCCTGCCGCGGGTGGCCACCGGTGTCGACCTCCTCATTGTTTGTCGATCGACCAACTTTACCTTGACCGCGGCGGGACGGCCGTGGCACGGTTTGTTGGTCGATCGACAAACAAACAGGAAGCCGGTCACCATGAGCCTTCCCACGACCATGCGCGCCCTCCAGCAGGCGTCCCTGAACGGCCCGCAGGACCTGCGCCTGATCACCGACGCGCCGGTGCCGAGGCCGAGCCCGGGGGAGGTCCTGATCCGGGTCACCGCCGCCGGCGTCAACTTCGTCGACGTCTCGCAGGCCCAGGGCATGTTCGCGGACGGCCCGCAGCCGCCGTACCTGGCGGGCATCGAGGGCGCCGGTGAGGTCGTCGCCGTCGGCGAGGGGGTGACCGGCCTGGAGCCCGGAACCCACGTCATCGGCGTCGGCATCACGGGCGGCGCCTTCGCCGAGTACATGGTGCTCCCGGCGGCAGCCGCGCTGCCGGTGCCGCCGGGCTGGGCCGACGAGCAGGCACTCGGCCTGGTCGTGAGCTGGCCGACCGCGCTGGCGGCCCTCAGACCACTCGGCGGCGTCACCGCAGGGCAGACTGTCCTGATCCACGCCGCGGCCGGCGGGACCGGCCAGGCCGCGGTGAGGATGGCCAAGCACTACGGCGCGACGGTGATCGCCACGGCCTCGCCGGAGAAGCACGACGTGGTGCGGGAACTGGGCGCCGACCACGTCATCGACTCCCGCGGCGCCGGCATCGCCGCCGACGTCCTGCGGCTGACCGGCGGCGCGGGCGCCGACCTGGTGCTGGAGTCGGCCGGCGGCGCCACCCTCGACGCCAGCCTGGCCGCGGCCAAGCGGGTCACCGGCCGGGTCGTCGTCTACGGACTGGCCGGCGGCGAAGCCGCGATCACCAACTGGGATCTGGTCTACAAGCACCAGGTCCACGTCATCGGGCTGAACATCGGCGTCCTGATCCAGGCCGCACCGCAGATGTTCGGCGAGGTCATGGGCGAGTTGTTCGAGCTCCTCGGAGCCGGGGTGCTCCGTCCCGGCCGGCCCACCACCTACGAACTGGCCGACGGGCCGAAAGCACTCGTGGAACTGGAGGCCAGAACCACCGTGGGCAAGCTGGCACTGCTGCCCTGACCACCCCGCCTCAGGCGCGTCGAGGGCCGATCGGGTCCCGCGGCGGCACCGCCCTGAGCGCGGCGGCCACGAACGACGCGACCAGCGGCCGGCGGTCCTGCTCGTTCCAGGCGAGCACGAGGCGGCTGGGCGGCGCGTCGCTCACCGGGACGCGGACCACGCCGGGCGGGACGGGCTCGACCAGCGAGCGGGGAAGCACGCCGATCATCCGTCCCACGGTGACCATGTGGAGCAGCTGGACCGCGTCGGCGACCTCCGGTCCGGTGCCGCCGCCCCCGGGGACGCCCTTCCAGGGCGGCAGCGTCTCACCCTCCAGATCGGACATCCGCACCGAGGCGCGCCCGGCCAGGCGGTGCCCGGACGGGACGATGGCCACCCGGTCCTCGGTGTGCAGCGTCTCGTGGGCCAGGCCGTCGAGGTCGTCGAACGGCGCGTAGAGCAGGCCCACGTCGGCCCGGCCGTCGCGCAGGAAGTCGGTGCGGTCGGCCGGGCCGCTGAACAGGACGTCCACCCGCCGCGCGTCCGGTCGCTGCGCGTACTCGGCCAGGATTCCGGACAGCAGCCCGGCGTCGCCACCGGGCTTGATCACGAGCCGCAAGTGCGCCTCGGGATCGCCGGCGCGCAGGGTGCTCCGGACGGCGGCGCCGACCGCGTTGAGCGCATGCCGCCCGTGCTCCTGCAGCGCCTTCCCGGCCGGCGTCAGCTCGACGTGCCGGCTGGAGCGGATGAACAGCGGGACGCCGAGCCGGTGCTCGATCCGCCGGATCGCCTTCGACAGCGCCGGCTGGGCGATCGAGAGCCGGACGGCGGCCCGGCCGAAGTGCAGTTCGTCGGCGACCGCGATCCCCGCCCTGCACGAGGTCATCGACCGCTGGCAGTCACGGCACCCGTACAAGGTCGCCTGGTCGAACCACGAGCCCCTGTCCTGAGCGCGGTAACGCGGGCGGGCGATCGGTGGCTCTGGGGGGTCGCCGGGGGTGGGGCGATCTAGTCTGAGCGGGTGATCAGACAGGTTTGGGACGGGTACCGGCGCAGGACGTGGCTCGTCGACGCCGTCTTCGCGGTGCCGGTTCTCCTGATGACGGTCGTGGAGCCGATCAGTGAGCCGCCCGACTCGTTCACCGCCTGGTTCCTCGCCATCGGGCTGCTGGCGCCGCTGGTGGTGCGGCGGACCTGGCCGCGCACGGCGTACGCCGCGGTGGCGCTGGTCGCGCTCCTGCAGGTGGTGGTGAACCAGGTTCCGATGGCGCCGAATCTGGCGATTCTGATGTGCATGTACACCCTTGCTGCGGGGTCCTCGCTGTGGTGGGGGATTGCGGCGGGGCTCGTGACGGAGATGGGTGCCGGGATCCTGGCGTTCCGGTACGCCTCCGGGTTCCGCGACCAGCTCGCCAGTTGGTGGACGGTCTCGGTGTGCGTTGCGGGGGTGTGGTTGCTTGGGCTCTACATGCGGACCAGGCGGGCGTATCTGGCTTCGTTGGAGGAGCGTGCGGCGCGGCTGGAGCGTGAGCGTGACAGCGAGGTGCAGATGGCGATGGCGGGTGAGCGGGCCCGTATCGCCCGGGAGTTGCACGATGTGGTGGCGCACAACGTGAGTGTGATCGTGGTGCAGTCCGACGGTGCGAGCTTTGCGATCGAGAATGATCCGGGGCGGGCCAAGCGGGCGATGGAGACGATCTCCTGGACCGGGCGCCAGGCGCTTGCCGAGATGCGGCGGATGCTGGGGGTGCTGCGGGAGACCGATACCGGGGGGTCGTATGCGCCGCAGCCGGGGGTGGCGCAGTTGACCGAGTTGGTGGATCAGCTCGGTTCGTCCGGGCTGCCGGTCTCGCTGGAGGTCCATGGTGTGCCGGTGGAGATGTCGGAGGGGCGGCAGCTGACCGTGTTCCGCGTCGTGCAGGAGGCGTTGACCAACACTCTCAAGCACGGCGGTTCCCAGGTGACGGCGAAGGTCCGGTTGCATTACTTCGACGATGCGGTCGAGATCGAGGTCAGCGATGACGGCCGGGGCGCCGCGACGATCACCGATGGTCGCGGGCACGGGTTGGTGGGCATGCGGGAGCGTGTCGCGGTGTACGGCGGCGAGGTCGAGGCGGGGCCGCGGCCGGGTGGCGGCTTCACGGTGCGCGCCAAGATCCCGATACGCGAGGAGGCCCGCGCCTGAGCGGGGCGTGAACGGCGCACACCCCCGGCGGCCCGTGCGATACGGGTCCCGGGGGTGTCCACCGCGAAGGCGGCCGGCCATGGGCGGTCAGTCGGCCGCGATGGACTCGACGATCGACGTCTTCGCGGCGCGGCGGGCCGGCAGGACGGCGGCGAGCATCCCGGCGGCGCCGGCCAGCACGATGAAGCCCGCGATCTGCAGGTACGGCACCGAGAACACCGCGCTGTCGGCCATCGACCGCGTCGCCGCCCAGCCGAAGAGCACGCCGAGCGCCACCCCGGTGAACGCACCGATCACGGACATGACCAGCGCCTCCACCGACAGCATCCGGCGCAGCTGCCGGCGGGTGAGGCCGAGGGCGCGCAGCAGCGCCGACTCGCGGGTCCGCTCCACCACCGACAGCGTGAGCGTGTTGGCGATGCCGAACAGCGCGATGATGATCGCGAGCCCGAGCAGCCCGGCGAAAATCATCAGGACCATGTCGATGCTGTCGACGAACTGCTCCTTGATCTCGGCGGAGGACACCACCTTCACCGTCGGGTACGGGCGGGCGGCGTCGTCGACGACCTTGCGCGCCGCCGCCGCGTCCGCCTTGCCGCCGGCCTTGACGTAGATCGTCGAGGGGTCGCGCACGCCGAAGTGGCCGTCGAAGTCGGCGTTCGCCAGGATCAGCCCGCTCACCGGGATCTGGGACGCGTCGTAGACGCCGCCGATCCGCACCGTGACCGGCGTGCCCTTCTCCGGCTTGACCTGGACGGGCTGCCCCTGGGACAGGTCGTAGTACTTGGCGGTCTCGGCGTCCACGATGGCGCCGCCCGGCTTGAGGGCCGCCATCGAGCCGCTCTTGAAATCGGGGCGGAACAGGCTGCCCAGCGACCCGCCGCGCAGCGACATGACCGTGGTGTCCTCGTCCTTCCCGGCGCCGATGGAGGCGTCGGCCTCCTGCTCCTGGATCACCGCGCCGATCTCCGGACGGCCCTGCAGCCGGTCCGCGACGGCGCGCGGGACGTACTGCACGCCGTCCTTCCCGCCGAACTGGTTCTGCACCTGGAAGTCCACCGGGAACTGGGCGGCCAGCCGCCCGTCCGTGGTCGCCTTGGCGCCGGCCCCGACCACCGCGAACAGGCTCATCAGGCCGATGCCGATGGTCAGCGCGATCGTCGTGGTCGCGGTCCGGCGCGGCGCGCGGCGCGCGTTCTCCACGGCGAGCCGTCCGGGCACCCCGCCGAGCCGGGCCGGGATCGCCCCGGCGAGCCTGCTCAGCGGCCGGATCAGCGCCGGCATGACCGCGATCACCGCGAGGAAGATGAGCGCGCCCGAGGCGGCCACCGCGTACATCGCGGTCTCCCCCTTCTGCCCGAAGACGCCGACGGAGCCGACCAGCGCGCCGATGCCGGCGAGCACCACGGCGAGCGCGATCCGCACCCAGCCGAGCCGGAACCGCCCGCTGCCGGGCTCGGTGTCGGTCCGCAGCGCGGCGACCGGCGCCACCCTGGTCGCGACGCGGGCGGGCAGCAGCGCGGACATGACGGTGACGATCACGCCGACGGCGATCCCGACCACCACCGTGCGCGGTGCGAAGACGATCCCGTCCGCGGGCATGTCCGTCCCGAGAGCGCCGAACAGCGCCATGGCGCCGGCCCCCACGCCGAGACCGGAGAGCAGGCCGAGCAGCGACCCGGCCACGCCGACCGCGAACGACTCGGCGACCACGCCGCCGAACACCTGCCGGCGGGTCGCGCCGACGCAGCGCAGCAGCGCCATCTCCCGCATCCGCTGCGCGATCAGGATGGAGAAGGTGTTGTAGATGACCAGGGCGGAGACCAGCATCGCCACCAGCCCGAAGATCAGCAGCCCGGCCTGCACGATGTCGGTGTCGGCCCCGGCCTCGGCGGCCAGCCGGTGCCCGAGCGCCTTGCCCGTGAGGACCTCGTACGAGCCGCCGGCCGCGGCGGCGACCGCGGCCTCGCGCCCGCCCAGGACGTCGATCTCTGCGAAGGTCTTCTCGCCGGTCATCCGCATCGCCGTGGCCGGATCGAAGCCGACCGCGCCCCGGTACGACGTCTCCCCGTCCAGGCCGAAGTCGACCAGGCCGACCACGGTGAACCGGTGCGGCGCGTTCCGGGCGTCCAGCACCGTCGCCTGGTCGCCGACCTCGAACTTCTCCTTCCGGGCGGTCCGCGTGTCGACGACCACCTCCGAGGCCCCGCCCGGCACGCGGCCCTTCTCGACCTCGTGACGCATCAGCCGTCCCTTCGGGACCGACAGGCCCAGGGTCGGGGTGTCGCCGACGGCCTTGCCGTCCTTGCCGATCAGGGCCGCGCTGCCCTTGACCTGCCCCTGCGCGTCGGTGACGCCGGGCAGGCCGCGGACCCGCGCCAGCAGGCCCGCCGGGATGCCGGGCTCGTCGCCGCCGGTGTCCTTGGGCAGGACGGCCAAGTCCACCTTGCCGGCGGACTGGGCGAACGTCTTCTGCACGCCCTGGTTCATCGTGTCGGTCAGCACGAACGTGCCCGTGATGAACCCCACGCCCAGCGTGATCGCGATGGCGGTGAGCAGCAGCCGCACCTTGTGGGCCAGCAGGCCCCGCAGCGTCGTCTTCAGCACGGCTCAGCCCCCGAGGCTCTTGAGCCGGTCGAGCACGGTGTCCGGCGTCGGCCGCAGGATCTCGCTGACGGTCCGCCCGTCCCGCAGGAACACCACCCGGTCGGCGTAGGAGGCGGCGACCGGGTCGTGCGTGACCATCACGATCGTCTGCCCCATCTCGCGGACCGAGGCGCGCAGGAAGCCGAGCACCTCGGCGCCGGCGCGCGAGTCCAGGTTGCCGGTCGGCTCGTCCGCGAAGATCACATCCGGCCGCGCGACCAGCGCCCGCGCGCACGCCACCCGCTGCTGCTGGCCGCCGGACAGCTCGCTCGGCCGGTGCCGGAGCCGGTCCCGCAGCCCGACCACGTCGATGACGTGGTCGAACCAGCCGGCGTCGGCCTTGCGGCCCGCCAGCTCCAGCGGGAGCCGGATGTTCTGCTCGGCGGTGAGCGTGGGCAGCAGGTTGAACGCCTGGAAGACGAACCCGACCCGGTCGCGGCGCAGCATCGTCAGCTGCTTGTCGCTCATCCCGGTGATGTCGGCGTCGCCCAGCCTGACCCGGCCCTCGCTGACCGTGTCGAGCCCGGCCAGGCAGTGCATCAGCGTCGACTTCCCGGACCCCGACGGCCCCATGATGGCGGTGAACGCGCCGCGGGCGAACCCCACGCTCACCCCGCGCAGCGCGTGCACCGCCGCGTCACCGGCGCCGTACACCTTGGACACCCCTTCGGCCATGACGGCCGGAGCCGCGGAGCCCTGCTGCTGCGCCCCGCCGTACTGCTGCGGTTGCTGCTGCATCGCGGGGTACGGCGCGTTCGGCGGCGGAGCGGGATACGGGGCGTTCCCCGGCGCGTGCTGCTGCGGATTCTGCGGGGCGACACCGTCCTGCGCGCCCGCGGGCGGCATCCCGCCCTGGGGCGCGTTCGCGGGCTGACCGTGGAACGGGACGGTGAGGCGGGAGCTGCCGGACGGGTCGGCGTGGGGGCTGTTCATCGGGCTCCTTCATGGGCTGGACGACTGCGGTCAACGCTAGGAATCCGCGTTCCCCGCGCCATCGCCCCCGCGTCCACGCTTGAGATCATCTATCCGGCCAACCCGAAGGTCCGCGTACGACCTGAGTCGTACGCTTCCGTCCACCACGCAGGCGACAGCCCGAGTTCGGCCTTCCGGACGACTTTTTTCGGCCGCCTCGCATTCGTCCTGGCACGAGGCTCCAACGATTTTCCGGGACCGCCTCCCGGGGCTGCTCAGGCGTTCCCCGCGTCACCCTCAAGTCGAACTCCGGCCTCAGCCGGGCCGGCCGAACCATCCGCTCGTGACGAGTCCCATCTCGTAGGCGAAGACGACGGCCTGCACCCGGTCCCGCAGGTGCAGCTTCATCAGGATCCGGCCCACATGGGTCTTCACGGTCGCCTCCGACACCGTCAGGCGCACCGCGATCTCCGAGTTCGACAGCCCGCGCGCGACGAGCCGGAGCACCTCGCCCTCGCGTCTGGTCAGCGCCTCCAGCGCCGCGTTCGACAGCCGGCCGGCGTCCGGGAGGTGCACCGCGAACCAGTCGAGCAGCCGCTTGGTCGTGCTGGGCGCCACCACCGCGTCGCCCGAGTGCACCGACCGGATCGCCGCCATGATCTGCGCGGGCCCGGCGTCCTTGAGCAGGAACCCGGCCGCGCCCGCCTTGATCGCCGCGAACGCGTACTCGTCCAGGTCGAACGCGGTCAGGATGATGACCTTGGGACCGCCGGCGCCGGCGCCGTCCGAGCCGGCGACGATACGGCGGGTCGCCTCGATCCCGTCCATCCGCGGCGTCCGCAGGTCCATCAGCACGATGTCGGCGGGCGTGGTGCGCAGCAGCTCCAGCACCTGCGCGCCGTCCCGCGCCTCGCCCACCACGGCCATGTCGGGCTGGGAGTCGAGGACCAGCGTGAACCCGGCGCGCACCAGCTCCTGGTCGTCGACGAGCAGCACCCTGATCGGACGCCTCCCCGCTTCCGTCGGGCCGCCGGCGGCCGGGCCCCAGCCGACGACGGCCGGACCGGTACTGCTGAGCATGCTGGTCACGTGCGTACCTCCTCGCGTATCGGCGTCCCGTGCGGAGGCATGCGTCGCCGCAGGCCGGTGCCGGGCACGTGCTCATCAACCTTGCTGCGCAGACAACTATTTCCGCCCATGTCCTGTCTGTGCAGTCAGGCTTCGCGGCTTGGTCGGGGCGCGGCGGGACCGGTAGTGTTCGCCGTATGGCGAGCGAGCGGTTGAGCGGGCTCGAGGACGAGGCCTGGCGCGGGTTCCTGTTCGCGCACGACCGGATCTGGCGCGAGGTCGAGGCCGGCCTCGCCCCGCTGGGCGTGAGCATGGCCGAGTACAGCGTCCTGGCGCTGCTCGGCGAGGCCGGCCGCGACGGCATGCGCATGACCGAACTCGCCAAGCGCCGGGTGATGTCCACGGGCGGGTTCACCCGGCTCGCCGACCGGCTGGAGCGCCGCGGCCTGATCGAGCGGCGGCGGTCGGCCGACGACGGCCGGGGCTTCGTGGCCGTCCTCACCCGGGACGGGCGGGCGCTCCTGCGCAAGGCGTGGAAGCAGCAGCACGGCGACCTGCGCAGGCTCTTCTTCGACCGGCTCGACGAGGACGACCTGCGCAACCTGTCCACCGTCTGGGCACGGCTCGCCCCCGAGGACGACGACGCCACCTCCTAACGCCTGGCGGTGGTGGCAATGAACTTGTGCCCTGAAATGCAATCGTTAGCACAAGCAATCTCCAGCTGCCCTTTTTGTATCGTCCACACTCCGAGCGTGTGAGCTCACTCGTCCCGCCACGGCCGGACTCGGGGGCTTCTGGAACAGGCCCCACCGGCCGGCGCTGAACGCTTCACCCGCCGGTTCGGCAATTGCTGGGTGTAGGCGATCCAGAGACGAGGAGGGTCATGACAACTGATCCGGATGACGCGGAGTTGATCGCCCGGTCGCTCGGCGGCGACGTGGACGCCTTCATGGAGGTGGTCCGGCGCCACGAGGCGGCGGTCGGGGCCTACCTCGTGCGACGGGTCGGCCGGGAGGCGGCCGAGGACCTGCTGGGTGAGGTGTGGGTGGCGGCGCTCGGGTCCCGTGCGAACTACGACCGCGCGTTCCCCGACGCCCGCCCGTGGCTGTTCGGCGTGGCGCACAACATGCTCCGGCGGCACTGGCGGTCCCGCCCGGCCGAGGAGCCGCTGGCGGACGTGCCCGACATCTCGTCCGGGTGGGACCCGTGGGCCGCCGTGGACGACCGCGTCGACGTCGAGTCGGTGCTGCTGGAGGCCCTGGCGCTGCTCCGGCCGCAGCAGCGGGAGATCTTGGCACTGGTCGCCTGGGAGGACCTGACCGTCGCCGACGCCGGACGGGCGATCGGCGTACCGCCGGGAACGGCGCGCCGCTACCTGCACGAGGCGCGCATCGCGCTGCGGAACGCGCCGGGGATGGCCGCGCTCCTGACCGAGCACAACGCGATTACGGAGGCCCGCTGATGGTGGACGAGATGGACCTGATGAGGGACCTGAAGGACGTCGAGCCGGTGCGGCCGCGCGCTTTCGAGGAGGCCAGGGCCGCGCTGCGGACGGCGATGGCCGTGGACGAGGCGCCGGAGGCGAAGCCCGCTCCCCGCCGGCGGGCCCGGTGGAGCGGGCGCCGCACGGTGGGCGCCGGCGCCGCCGCGCTGGTCGCCGCGGCCGCGGCGGGAGTGCTGGTCGCCACGTCCGCGTCGTCGCCCGGCAAGGCCCCCGTGAAGGCGGCGCCGCCGGCGGCGGCGGCGAACCCGATCCTGGCCGAGCTGGCCGCGGACATCACGCCCCTCCAGGCCAAGGTGACGGGCGACGCGACGCTGGAGATCCGCAACCAGTCGCCCACCAGCAGCAAGCTGCGCTTCAACGGCATCGGCCTGTACACCGACGACGGCACCTACTACTGGGGCAACGACAAGTCTTCCCTGCGGCGGGCCGTCATGAAGAGCGCGGGGGACGAGACGTTCAAGCGCGGTGTGACGGTGGCGCTCTACGCCGCGAAGGGCGACATCACGACCGCGCGCGCACGGATGGAGAACGCCAACCTCGCGCCGGGCGCGAATCCGGACCAGGGGGAACGGGCAAAGACCGAGAAGCTCAAGGCCGTCGCCAAGGCGCGCGGCGAGAAGTACGTGCCGCCGAAGCCGCCGACCCCTGAGCGGCAGAAGGAGATCGCCGACAACCACATCTGGATGAACTCCATCGGCGCGCTGCTGGCGTCACCGGAGAATCCGCAGGTCCGGGCCGGTGTCCTCCGGATCCTGGCGACGATGCCGAAGGTCAGGGTCACGAAGACCACCACGGCGGGACAGCCCACGCTCACGCTGGTGGACAGCTGGTCCGACGGCAGGGAAACGCTGATCATCAAGGCCGGCACGGGCCAGCCCGTCGCCCTGCTCAGCGAGGCCCAGGGCACCAAGCCGAGCATGACCTACTACCACAACTCCAGGGTGAGGATCGCCGACGTCAAGGCCGGCAAGTTCTGACCCGACGCCGGTGAGACGGTTGCGGGCCGCCCGGTCGCCGGGCGGCCCGCACCTGCTCGTCCGTCCTGCCGAGGTGTCACTTCGGGGCGGACCCGAGCATGTCGATCGCCGACGCGATCACCGTCGGCAAGGCGGACGGTCGAGCACCGAGCAGCAGTTTCCTGGCGACCGCGCGCACCGCGCCCTGCCGGCCCGCGTCGAGGTACTCGACCGGGGACAGGCCGTCGACGCGGGCGAGGAGCAGTGCCGGCAGCAAGGCGGCGGCCCTGTCGAGGGCCGAGCCGGCGGGCTCCCACGTCACGTGCCGCACATAGGCGTCGACCAGGGCGCGGGCCGATGCGGTGAGGGCTTCGCGCCGTCCGGGCACGACGAGTGTCTTGAGCACCAGATGGTTGACCACGAAGGCCAGGTCGAACGCCGGATCCCCGTACCACGCGCACTCGGCGTCGAGCAGGACCGGGCCGGACGGGCCGATGAGGATGTTCTTGGGGCTGACGTCGCCGTGGACCACGGCCAGGCGGGTGGTCGTGGTGCGGCGGACGATCCGCTCGAACTCGCCGGAGAGGTCGGGGTGCCGGGCGGCGGTGGCCATCAGGTAGGGGTCGATCCGGAGGCTCGCGAAGTTGCCGTCGGTGGCGAAGCGGCGCGCGAGGTCCCGGTCGCCGGCGCTCGCGGCGTGCAACCGGCCGATCAGGGAGCCGACCTCGGCGGCCTCGTCCTGCTGGACGGCTCCGTCCAGCAGGCGCGCCTTCCAGACGGGATGGTCCCGCGCCGGCAGGTAGCTCATCGCGAACAGGCCGCGGGCCTCGTCGTGGGCCAGCGGTTCCGGCGCCCGGCCCGGCACGACGGTGGCGGCGAAGGTGAGCCAGTCCCACTCGACGGTGTTCCGGCTGACCGGGGCGCGCCAGTCCCCTTCGACCTTCAGTCTCTCCAGCGCGCCCTTGACGCAGATGGTCCGGTCGGCGAGATCGACGCGCCACAGCTCGGACGACACGCCGCCGGTCAGCGGCGTCCAGACCGGCGTCTCGCCGCCGGCGACCAGCCCGTGCTCCACTAGGAAGCTGCGCGCGGTCTCCGGGACGGCCGCGCCGGCGGTCTCTCCCGGGGTGCCGCTCACGGGGCCAGCCCCGCGGCGAGGCGGGGGTAGCCGGTCATCCCGGCGAAGCCGAGCGCGGGGTCCTCGGCGATGCGGACGAGCTGGTTGTACTTCGCCATCCGGTCCGAGGTCCGGACGGACCCGATCTTTATCTGGCCGGCGCCGGTGCCGGCCGCGAGGTCGCTGATGAAGGAGTCCTCGGTCTCGCCCGACCGGGCCGACACCACGGGCACGTAACCGGCGGCGCGCGCCGCCGCGATGACGTCGAGCGTGCCGCTCAGGGTGCCGTTCTGGTTGACCTTGACCAGGACGCCGTTGGCCGCGCCGAGCCGGACACCCTGCTCCAGCCGGCGGCGGTCGGTGGTGAAGAGGTCGTCGCCGATGAGGTTGATCCGGTCGCCGAGCCGCTCGGTCAGAAGCGTCCAGCCCTGCCAGTCCTCCTCGTCGAGGGCGTCCTCGACCGAGGCGACCGGGAAGTCCTCGGTCCAGCCGGCGATCATCTCGATCATCTCCGCCCGGTCGGCGTACCTGCCCTCCCGTGCCAGGTGGTAGCGGCCCTCGGCGGCGTCCCAGAGCGAGTGCGCGGCGACGTCGATCGCCACCACGACGTCCCGCCCGGGGGTGAGCCCGGCGCGTTCGATCGCCTCGACCATCAGCTCCAGCGCGACCCGGCCCGTCTCCAGGCCCGGGCTCAGCCCGCCCTCGTCGGCCAGCAGGGTCGGCAGGCCCCGCGCGGCGAGGGCGTCGGCGGCGGCCGACCGGACGCGGATCGCCATCTCGATCGCCTCGTCCAGCGAGGCGGCGGAGGCCGGGACCGCCAGGAAGTCCTGGACGTCCATGCCGCGTCCGGCGTGCAGGCCGCCGCTGAGGATGTTGACCATGGGCATCGGGAGGCCGGGCGCGGTCCCCGCGAGTTCGGCCACCCACCGGTACAGCGGGGTGCGCAGGCTGTCGGCGGCGGCCCGGCACGCCGCCAGCGAGACCCCGAGGATCGCGTTGGCGCCGAGCCGCGCCAGGTGTTCCGTCCCGTCCAGGTCGATGAGGAGCTTGTCGAGCGCGGCCTGCTCGCGGACGTCGTGCCCGGTCACCGCCCGCGCTATCTCGCCGTTGACGTGGCCGACCGCCGTGCGCACGCCGAGCCCGGCGTACTCGCCGGTGCCGTCGCGCATCTCCCAGGCCTCGCTGCTGCCCGTCGACGCCCCGGACGGCACAGCCGCGCGGCCGAGGACGCCGTCGCCGGTCAGGACGTCGACCTCGACGGTGGGGCGGCCGCGCGAGTCGAAGATCTGGCGGGCGTGGACTCGGGCTATCCGTGTCATCGGGCATGCTCCTCGGTACGCGTGGGTGGTTCTTTCGGGGGAGGGGTGCCGTCAGCGACCTGCAGCCGGCGGCGCGGTGCTTCCCCGTTCGCGCAGGTATCCGCCTGTGCTCGAGACGAAGGGCGCCGGCTCGTCGCCGTCGCGCAGCCGCTGCAGCAGCCACATGGAACAGGCCGTGGCGACCTCGTGCACGGGGAGCGCCATCGTCGTCAGCCCGGGACCCCACCAGCCGAAGCCGAGCTCGTCGCCGAAGCCGACCACCGACAGCTCCCTCGGCACCGCGACGCAGCGCGAGGCGAGCTCCTCCAGCACGCCCTCCGTGATGCGGACCGACGCGGCGACCACGGCGGACGGCGGGTCAGGGCCGTCCAGCAGCCGGGCCAGCTCCCTGCGCGTGTCCTCGGCCGAACCGGGCGGCACGTGGGCGACCAGGCCGGCGTCGCGGTCGCCGACCACGTCGAGATAGCCCGCGAGCCGCCGCTCACCGGTCGACAGCCCCGCGGGGCCGCCGAGGTAGGCGATCCGCGTGTGCCCGAGGTCGTGCAGGTGGCGCGTCGCGTCGCGCAGCACCTGGCGGTCGTCGATCCCGAACGACTGGCGGGCCAGGTCCGGGTGCGTGCGCAGCAGCTGCACGTGGGGCACCTGGCGGAGCAGCCGGACCGTCTCGCCGCGCGGGTTCGGCGTCGGCACCACGATCACGCCCGCGACCTGCCCGGCGATCATCCCCCGCACCTGGGCGAGTTCGTTGTCGCGGTCGTCGCCGGTCTCGCAGAGCATCACCTGGTAGCCCTGCCGGCTCATGCACTGCGCCAGCGCGTGCGCCGCCGTGCTGTAGAACGTGTTGCCGACATCCGGGACCATCAGCCCGATCACCTTGCTGGACGCGCCCCGCATCATCCGGGCGGCCTGGTTGCCGACGTACCCGAGCTCGGCCGCCTCCCGCTCGACGCGGTGGCGCGTCTCGGTGCTGATCCGCGGGTCGCCGGCGAGCGCGCGGCCCACGGTCGAGACCGACAGGCCCAGCCGCTCGGCGATGTCCCGCGTGGTGATCCGCTTCCCCGCTTCCATGTGCTAACGATAGCACCCGCTCTTCCCGCGTGGCCCGGCTCACAGTCGCGATGACGGCCCCTGAGCGTATAGTTATCTGCATAGGCAACTAGATTTCTTCCGAAGGGGCTCTGACCATGGCACGGCTACTCCACATCGACTCCAGCGTCCAGGGTGACGGCTCGGTCAGCCGGCAGCTCACCGCCCGCGCCGCCGATGTCTGGCGCGCGGCCCACCCCGGAGGCACCGTCGTGTACCGCGACCTCGGCGCCGACCCGGTTCCCCATCTCGACGCCGTCGCCGGCATCAGCAGGCTCGTGCCGCCCGACCGGCACACCGAGGCGCAGGCCGCGTCCTGGGCGCTGACCGAGGAGCTCGTCGGCGAGGTCGCCGAAGCCGACGCGATCCTGCTCGGGCTGCCGCTGTACAACTACGGCGTTCCCAGCTCCGTGAAGGCCTGGGTCGACCATCTCATCGCGCCCGGCCTGGCCTACCACCCGGAGAGCATGGAGGGCCTGCTGGGCGGCCGCGACTTCGTCGCGATCGTCTCGCGGGGCGGCGGCTACGGCGTCGGCACCCCGAGGGAGGGCTGGGACCACGCGACCGCCTGGCTGCCGCACGGCCTGTCCCTGACGGGACTGGAGCCGCGGTTCATCACCGCCGAACTCACGCTCGCTCCGCAGAAGCCCGCGATGTCGAGCCTCGTCCCGCTGGCCGAGGAGAGCCGCCGCCAGGCCGAGGCCGCCATCGACAAGCTCTGGCCGCCCGCGGTGACCGGCATCTGACCCGGGCGCGGGGAGGCGTCCCCGCCACCGGAGTCGACCGCGCCGGAATAGCTGCCTGCGCAGACAAGTTAAGGATCGGTGACGGGGACGCGCGGAGCCGCGGACCGGGAGAGAGAGGGGAACAGCATGCCATTCGAAATCGGCGTCATGACGTTCGGAGAGCTCACGGAGGACCTGGCGACCGGGGCCCTCCCGTCCCCGCGGCAGCGCGTCCGCGAGACGATCGAGCAGGCGCAGGTCGCCGACCAGGCGGGGCTGGACGTCTTCGGCGTCGGCGAGCACCACCGCACCGACTTCGTCGGATCGGCGCCGGCCATCCTGCTGGCCGCCGCCGCGGAGAAGACCGAGAACATCAAGCTGACGAGCTCGGTCACCGTCCTCAGCTCGGAGGACCCCGTGCGCGTCTGGGAGCAGTTCGCCACGATCGACCTGCTGTCGGCCGGACGCGCCGAGATCATCGCCGGCCGCGGCTCCTACAGCGAGTCCTTCCCGCTGTTCGGCTACGACCTGAAGGACTACGCCGAGCTGTTCCGCGAGAAGCTCGACCTGCTGCTCAAGATCCGCGACCAGAACCCGCTGACCTGGAAAGGACGCTTCCGCGCCCCGCTGGTCGACGCCGACATCGCGCCCCGCGCCGACGGCGGCACCCTCCCGATCTGGGTCGGGGTCGGCGGATCGCCCGCGTCCGCCGTCAGCACCGGCCGCCTCGGCCTTCCCATGGCGCTCGCGCTGCTGCTCGGGCCGATGACCTTCCACGAGGAGACCGTCGAGCTGTACCGGGCGGCCGCGGCGGAGTCCGGGCACGACGCGGCCGCGCTGCCGATCAGCATCAACGCGCACGGGTTCGTCGGACGCACCAGCCAGGGCGCGCGGGACGTCATGTACCCCTACTTCGCCAAGGGGATGATGGACAACAACCACCAGCGCGGCCGCGGCTTCCGGATGCCCCGGGCCGCGTTCGACGCGCAGTCCTCGCCGCGGGCCGGGCTGCTCGTGGGCAGCCCGCAGGAGATCATCGACAAGCTGCTCGGCTACCACGAGCTGTACGGCCTCGACCGCGCCGTCATCCAGATGGGCTTCGGCGGCGTGCCGCAGAAGGACCACCTCGAGGCGATCGAACTGCTTGCCACCGAGGTCGCGCCGGTCGTGCGCCGCGAGGTCGCGCTGCGCCAGAGGAGCGCGGCATGACCATCGTCGCGCAGGACCGCGGCACAGACCCGGTCACCAGGATTCCGGCTCCGCGGCTGCGGGTCGTCGTCGTCAACGGCAGCCCCAGCCGGCCGTCCAAGACGATGGGGCTGGTCGACGTCGTCCTCGACAACCTGAAGGACATGCTCCCCATCGAGGTGTCCAGGGTCGACGTCTACCGGCTGGGCGCGGGCTTCACTGGAGCGATCGAGCGCGAGGACGTCACGCCGGAGGTCGAGGACGCGCTCCGGCTCGCCGAGAACGCGGACCTGCTCATCGCCGCCGCGCCCGTGTTCCGTGGCTCGTATCCCGGCATGTTCAAGCACTTCTTCGACCTCGTCGAGCAGTACGCGCTCGCGAACAAGCCCGTCCTGCTCGCCGCGACGGGCGGAGGCGACCACCATGCGCTCGTCCTGGAGCACGCCATGCGGCCGTTGTTCGCCTTCTTCCAGGCGTTGACGATCCCGGTCGCGTTCTTCGCGTCCGCCGGCGACTTCGATGGCACGACCCTGCTCAACCCCCGCGTCCACGGGCGCATCGAGGTCGGGCTCACGGACGTCGTGGATCTTCTCCGGGCCCGTGCGACGGGCGCGAAGAGCCTTTCTTCTTGATTTTCATCGTTGGAGGACGACATGGGCGAGTTCGGCGTCGGCATCATCGGTGCGAGCCCTGACAGCGGCTGGGCGTTCGGCGCGCACGTCCCGGCGATCGCGGCGACCCCGGGGCTCCGGGTCGCCGCGGTGGCGACCACCCGGGAGGAGTCGGCCCGGCGGGCCGCGGACCTCCTCGGCGGCGCCGAGTGGTTCACCGACCCCGTCGCGCTGGCGGGGAGCGCGGCGGTCGACCTGGTCGTGGTCTCGGTCCGGGTGCCGCGGCACCGGGAGCTGATCATGGCCGCGCTGCCGGCCGGCAAGCCGATCCTGTCGGAGTGGCCGCTCGGCGCGTCGACGGCCGAGGCGGAGGAGATCGCCGAAGCCGCCCGATCCGCCGGGGTGCGCGGATTCGTCGTGCTGCAGGGCCGGTGCGACCCGGTGATCAGCGAGGCCCGGAACCTCGTCGCGTCCGGTGCGCTGGGCGAGCTGCAGGCGCTGTCCGCCCGCTCGTCCCGGACGCCGGGCACCGTCTTCCCGGCGGAGCTGGCCTACACCCTCGACGCGGCCAACGCCGCCGGGACGCTCGAAGTCCACGGCGGGCACCTGCTCGACCTGCTCGACCACCTCGTCCCCGGCCTGGAGGTGATCGACGCGACGTCGTCGCTGGTCCGCACCACCTACCCGGTCACCGGAAGCGACGAGCCGGCGGCCGTCACCGCACCGGAAGTCCTCTCCGCGACGCTGCGCGTCGGACGGTCGGGCATCGGCAGCGTCACCGCATGGGACGGTGATCCGGCGGGGTCGACGGTGATCGTCCTTCAGGGCCTGGACGGACGGCTCGAACTGCGGACAGCGGACCCCGGCATGGCGCCGCTACGCCAGCCGCAGATGGCGCCGTTCCACGGAACGCTGGTCACCGCCAGCGGTACTCGGGAGCTGGCCCCGGCCGCGAGCGACCTGCCGGTCGCGGCCCGGAACCCGGCCGCCCTCTACCGGCTGGTGGCCGAGGACCTGGCGAACGGAACCACCACCGCACCGACGTTCGAGCAGGCCGTCACCCTGCACAGGCGGCTGGACCCGTTCCGCTAGGACGCGCTCACCGCGGCCGTCACTCCGCCACGACGGCGCGCCGGACGCATTCGCGGAGCAGGGCACGGCGCCGCTCGTGCACCTCGGGGGACTCCTCGGCGGTCGCCGCGTAGACGTTGCTGACGGGCGACCAGGCCATGGACATGGCGATGACCATGGCCATCACGTCGAACGGGTCTCCCTCGCGGACGCGTCCGGCGGCCTGGGCCTCGGCGATGGCGCGCAGCTTGCGGTCGTCCATGCGGTCGTGGTCGTCAACGAGATGACCGGCCGGTCGGCGCTCCAGGCGGGCCCAGGTCGCCAGCCGGATCAGGTCGGGACGGCGCAGATACTCGTCGTAGAGGCGCACGGCCCAGTCCGCGAGGTCGTCGGCGTCGATCGGGACGACGTTCACGATCCGTTCCAGCGAGCCGAAGAAGATCGTGTCGAAGAGCTTCTCCTTGTTGCCGAAGTAGGCGTAGAGCTGCGCCTTGTTGCTGCGCGCGGCGGCCACGATCCGCTCGATGCGCGCCCCGGCGATTCCGCGCTCGGCGAACTCCTGCGTCGCCGCGTCGATGATGCGCTGGTACGTCGCCGCTCCGCGCGCGGTCAGGACTGCTCGGCCATGCCTTGCACCGCTGCAGCGCCGCGACCTGCGTCCCGACGACCTGGCCGTCCGGGTCGACTACTGCGGCGTCTGCCACACCGATCTGCACGCCCTCGGCGGCCATGACGGCGACGCGCCCCTGGTGCCGGGGCACGAGTTCACGGGCGTGGTGACCGAGACCGGGCCCGCGGTCACCCGCTTCTCCGCCGGCGACCCCGTCGCGATCGGCAACATCGTTGATTCCTGCGGCCAGTGCCCCATGTGCCGGGCCGGTCAGGAGAACTTCTGCCACGCCTTCCCGACCCTGACCTACGGCGGCACCGACCGGCAGGACGGAACGACCACCCTCGGCGGCTACTCACGCGAGTACGTCGTCCGCGACCGCTTCGCCTACCCGCTTCCCGCCGGCCTGGGCCACCTCGCGGTCAAGCTGGCCGTCGCGCTCGGCGCCGACACCTCGGTCATCAGCCGCTCGCCCGGCAAGGCGGACGACGAGCGCCGTCTCGGCGCACAGGCGCTCATCGTGTCCACGGACCCGGCCCAGATGGCCGAGGCCCGCGACCGGTTCGACGTCGTCATCGACACCATCTCCGCCCCGCACGACGTCGGCCCGTACCTGCGGCTCGTCGCCATGGACGGCACGCTCAGCCACCTGGGCGACCTCGGGCCCGTCACCGTGGAGACCATGGACCTGCTCGTCGGGCGCAAGAAGCTCAGCTCCGCGGGAAGCGGTGGACGGCCCGGCACCGAGGCCATGCTGGCCTTCTGCGCCGAGAAGGGCGTCACCGCCGACATCGAACTGCTCCCTTCGGCCCGCGTCAACGAGGCTCTCGACCGCCTCCGCCGCAACGACGTCCGCTACCGCTTCGTCCTCGGCATGTCCGACCTGGACTGACGAAGGAGACCGGACCGAGCGTCTCCTCTCAGTCGTCGTAGTGGCCGGCGGCGATGTCCTCCAAGAGGGTCGGGCCGGTGGGGGACCACCCGAGCAGGTCGCATGTGATCCGACTGGAGGCGGGGATGTCCATGGCCATGATCCTCCCGACGAACGGGAGGGCGGAGGCGAGCCTGCCGGCCGGAACGGACTCGGCGCGGACGCCCAGCCGGGCGGCCAGCGCCTCGGCGATCCGCCGGACCGGCACGCCCTCCTCCGCGACGGCGTGCAGGACGGACCCGGCGGGTGCCTTCTCCAGCCCGAGGCGCACGAGCCAGGCGGCGTCGGACCGGTGGACGGCGGGCCACCGGTTCGTCCCCTCGCCCGGGTAGAACACCGTCCCGTCGCGCCGGGCCGCCGGCGCGATGATCGCCACGAACTGGTGGTCGCCCTCACCGTGCACGCTCGGCGCGAACCGGACGCCGACCGCCCGCACGCCGCGGTCCGCGTACTCCAGGGCCAGGTTCTCCGCGCCCCCGCGCAGAGATTCCGGGCCCGACCGCGAGGTTGGGGTCGCGCTCGGTGACGGGCCGTCCGAGGGCGAACCCGCCCAGGCCGGAGGCGAGCACGAACGGCCGGTCCGAGCCGGCGAGGGCCTCGACGATCGTCCGGACGGCGGCGCGCTCGGCGCGGTCGGGCGGGGTCGTCCCAGTCGTGCTTGTTGGCGAGGTGCACGACGGCGTCGGCGTCCTTCGCGCCGGCGCGGAGGGAGCCGAGGTCGTCGAGGTCGCCCCGGTGGACCACAGCGCCGAGCCCGGCGACGACCGCCGCCGACTCGCCGGACCGGACCATGCCGACGACCTCGTGACCTGCGGCGACCAGCTCGGCGACGACCGCACGGCCGATGAAGCCGGACGCTCCTGTGACGAAGACGCGCATATTCTCTCCAATCCGATCGTGAGCAGCACCTTGGTGGCGCGGTGCTCGTCCATCGCCTTGCTCGCCGGGTGTGCCGGGGCCAGCAGACACCGGCGGCGGCGAGCGCGAGAGTCCCTGACGTGACGTGCCCTGACAGGGCACCCCTCGGCCGTGCGGGGCCGACGTACTCTCGGCTCATGGACAACCGTCACGAGGTGCGCGAGTTCCTCATGTCGCGGCGCGCCAAGGTGACCCCCGCGCAGGCGGGGCTGCCCGCCGGGCTCAACCGGCGGGTGCCCGGGCTGCGCCGCAGCGAGGTCGCGATGCTCGCCGGCGTGAGCGTGGAGTACTACTCGCGGCTCGAACGGGGCGCGGTCCGGGGCGCGTCCGCCGCCGTCCTGAACGCCATCGCCGACACCCTGCACCTCGACGACGCCGAGCGCGCGCACCTGTTCGACCTGGCCCGCGCCGCCGACGGCATCCCCGCCTCCGGACGGCGGCGCCGCCGCGCGACCAGGCCGGCCGCCATGCGCCCCGCCCTCGCCTGGACGCTGGAGGCGATCACCGACGCCGTCGCCTTCGTCCGCAACACCCGGATGGACGTCCTGGCGGCCAACGCCCTCGGCCGGGCGTTCTACTCTCCCTTGATCGGCGACGCGGGACGCGTCCCGAACCTGGCGCGGTTCCTGTTCCTCGACCCCGCCGCGCACGACTTCTACCCCGACTGGGACCGCTTCGCGCAGATGAGCGTGGCGATGATCCGCGCCGAGGCCGGACGCGACCCGCACGACCGTGGCTTGCAGGATCTCGTGGGCGAGCTCTCCACGCACAGCGAGACGTTCCGCAGGCTGTGGGGCGCGCACGACGTGCACATCCTCGGAGCCGGTACCAAGCGCTTCCACCACCCGGACGTCGGCGAGCTGGTCCTCGCCCACGAGGAGCTCGCCGTCACCGCCGAACCCGGGCTGGCGCTCATCGTCTATACCGCGCAGCCCGGGTCGGCGTCCGACGAACGGCTCCGGCTCCTGGGCTCCCTGGCCGCCGAGACCGCGTCCGCCACCTGATTCGCGGCGGCGGGCCGTCACTACGGGACGTCCACCAGGACCTTGCCGACCGTGCCGTTCTCCACCGCCCGGTGCGCGTCGGCGGTGCGGTCGAGCGGGAAGCGGACGAGCGGCAGGCCGTGCTCCGCGCCGACCGGCAGGGCACCGTCGCTGACTGCGGCGGCGACGTCCTCAGCGGCTGCGGAGGTCGCCTCCGGGCCGGCTGTGTAGAGCACCAGGAACTGGAAGCGCGTGTTCAGCACCATGTTCTGCGGCACGTTCAGTTCGACCGACCGGCCGCCGTCGTTGGCGTAGGTCGAGACCGTGCCGCGCGGCCGCAGGACGGCGAGATCCAGGGCGAGGTTCGCGCCGAGCGCCACCTCGGCGACGATGTCGACGCCGTCCGGGGCGACCTCGCGGATCGCGGCGGACGGGTCGCCCTCGCGGTAGTTGATCACGTGGTGGGCGCCGGCGGCGGTGGCCAGCCGGGCCTTCTCCGGGCCGCTGACCGTGCCGATCACGGTGGCGCCGGCCCAGCGGGCGAGCTGGATCACCGCGTGCCCGACCGCCCCGGCTCCGCCCGCCGCGAGCACCACCCTGCCGCCGAGCGCGCCGGGCCGCAGGCGGCGCGGCCCGTCCTCGGCGACGGTGAGCGCGCGGTGCGCGGTGAGAGCGGGGACGCCGAGCGAGGCGCCGGCCTCGAAACCGACCCCGTCGGGCAGCGGCACGGCCCGCTCGGCGGGCACGACGGTGAACTCGGCGGCGGTGCCGGTGGGCCGCCCGGCGGCGGCCATGAACAGCCAGACCCGCCGGCCGACCCGGCCCTGATCGACCCCCTCGCCGACGGCGTCGATCACGCCGGCGCCGTCCAGGTGCGGGGTGACCTCGGGGAACGCCATGGCGGTACCGGAGCGGGCCTGCCAGTCGGCCGGGTTGACCCCGGACACCGCGACCCGGACGCGGACCTCGCCGGGGCAGGGCGCGGGCAGGTCGCGGTCGACGAGCTGGAGCACGTCGGGGCCGCCATTGTCGCGATAGATGATGGCCTTCATGATCCGTCCTGGTCGGTGCTGATGTGATGGGGGAAGAGGGCGTCCATCCCGGCTAGCCGATCGGGACTTCGCTGGAGCGGGACTCGACGGCGTCGAGGGCGGCCCGCGTCGCGTCGTCGAAGGCGATCTCGCCGACCGCCATGTTGGCCTCCAGGTGGCCGGCGTCGGCGGTCCCGGGGATGAGCAGCACGTTCGGGGCGTGGTGCAGCAGCCAGGCCAGGCCGATCTGCGACGGCGTGACGCCCAGCGACGCCGCCGCGGCGTGGACGGCCGGCTCTTCGGTGACCTTGGGCAGGCCGGGGAAGGCGCCGCCGAGCGGGAAGAACGGCACCCAGGCGATGTCCTCGGCCGCGCACAGCCGCAGCATGTCCTCGTCGTCGCGGGAGACGAGGCTGTAGGCGTTCTGCACGCAGGCGATGCCGGCCGGCAGGGCGCGGCGCAGGCCGTCGAGGGTGACGCTGCTCAGCCCGATCGCGCCGATCTTGCCCTCGTCGCGCAGGGCGGTCATCACCGCGAGCTGGTCGTCGAGATCGACCACCTGGTCGCCCTCCGGGCGCAGGCCGGGGCCGGAGTCGAGGCGGCGGAGGTTGATCACCTGCAGCTGGTCGACGCCGAGGCTGCGCAGGTTGTCCTCGACACTGGCGCGCAGCTGTTCGGGCCGTTGCGCCGGACGCAGCGGCAGCCGCCCGCCCGGGTCGGGGTCGGCGCCGACCTTGGTGACGACCAGGACGCCGTCCTCGGGACGCAGCGCCTCGCGGATCACGGCGTTGGCGAAGCCGAAGCCGTAGAACTCGGCGGTGTCCACATGGTCGACGCCCAGTTCGACCGCGCGGCGCAGCAGCGCGACGGCGTCGCCGCGGCGGTCGTGCAGCCGGGGGAGCTGGGCCGCGCCGTAGCCGACCCGGGACACGGTGCGGCCCGCGAACGCGGTGGTAGAGGTGCTGATGGGAGTGCCTCCTCGGTCGGTGACGCGCCCTCGTCCGGACGCCGTCGACGGCCCCACCGTACAAGCGCTGGATGACAGATATCAATATTTGTCAGTCGATATCCGGTCGGTGAGCTGACATACTGGGGCGATGCGCGGGGAGCCGCTCGACGCGGAGATGATCGTGTCGGCCACCGAAGAGGTGCTGCGCCGGCACGGTCCGGAGAAGACCACGGTGCTCGATGTTGCGCGGTTGCTGGGAGTGAGCCACGGCAGCGTGTACCGGCATTTCCCGTCCAAGGCGGCGCTGCGCGAGGCCGTGATACGGCGCTGGCTCGACCGGGTGCGGGACGACTTCGCCGCGGCGGTCCAGGACTCCGGACCGACCCCGCCCGACCGGTTGCGCGGCCTGCTCACCACCATGTTCGCCGCGAAATGGGCGAAGGCGAAGGAGGACCCGGAGCTGTTCGCCACCTTCCGGGTGCTGGCGGCGGAGCACAGCAGCGTGTCGTCCGCCCATGTCGCGTTCCTGCTCGCCCAGATCCGCGCCATCGTCGCCGACGGCATGGCCAGTGGCGACTTCGCGCGCGGGGAGCCGGAGGTGATCGCGCGGGCCGTCTTCGACGCGACCAGCCGCTTCCACGATCCGATGCACGCCGCGGAGTGGAGTTCCCCCGAGGCTCAGGCGAAGGCCGAGGGCGTCATCTCGCTTATCCTCGACGGCATCCGGGCACGGTGAGGACGGCCGGACGAAGGTCGTCCCGGTCAGGATCCCGTGGCCGCCGGGCCGCGCCGGCTTAAGAAATGTCGCTCGGCGGCGGGCCCCACGGTGCTTCGAGGGCCGAGCGCAGTGCCGCGACCGCTTCCGCGCCGATCCGTTCGGCGAGCGTCCGTTCGAGGCGTTCCAGGACGTCCAGCGCGCGGCGATGGACGCGCTCGCCCTCGGCGGTGCGGCGGATCAGCCGCTGCCGCGCCGAGCCGGGGTCCGGGACCTGCTCCAGGATTCCCGTGTCGACCAGGCCGTGCACCGCCTGGTGGACGGTCTGCCGGGTCACCCCCATCCGGCGGGCCAGTTCCGAGACTGTCGTGCCGTCGTCATCGAGCACGGCGAACAGGCCGAACTCGGTTGGGGACACGGTGGGCTCCCCGGTCTCCCGCATGGCCGCGGTCAGCCCTTCGTCGAACCAGCGGCGGGCGTTCCCGAGGAGCCGCGGCAGGTCATGGCCGGTGGACGTCATCGGCGGGAGCCTATCGGCGCCGCCCGGGGCTTCGGGTAATGTCAGGTAGCCTGACAATCGTGATGCCGCTTTTCCGAGGACGCCCATGACCATCGAGTACTCCACGCCGTACCGCCGCACCTCCAAGATCCCGGCCGAACCGGGCACGCCCTACTTCATCGAGAAGGGCCTGGGCGACCGCGCGCACCTCTTCGGTGACCTGGTCACCGTGTACGCGGGCGGCGAGCAGACCGAGAACGCCTTCAACTTCTTCACCGTCGAGGGGCCCAAGGGCGACCTGATCCCGGCGCACCGCCACGACGACACTCACGAGGTCTTCTACGTCACCGACGGGGCCGTCCGGGTGTTCGTCGAGGACGCCGAAGGCCGCCAGCAGGAGAGGCTGCTGACCTCCGGCGACTTCGGCTTCGTGCCCAAGAGCTGCACGCACGCCTACCGGATCGAACGCCACCACAGCCGGATCGTCGGTGTCGCCGCCGGACCGGGCGGCACCTTCGAGCGGTTCTTCGAGAACCTCGGCACGCCCACCGACCAGGTCGGCCTTCCGCCCCGGCCGTACGTGCCGGCGCCGGAGAAGTTCGGCATCGTGCCGCAGCGGTTCGACGTGACGTTCCTGCCCGACCACCGGTGGCGGACGCGATGAGCGGCCTCCGGGACCTCATCGCCGCCCCGCACCCGGACGTCGCGCCCCTCCCGCCCCCCGCCCCGCCGGGCGTGCGCGTCATGCGCGGCGTCCCGTACGCCGAACTCGACGGGGTTCGCCCGCTGGAACTGGACCTGTGGCTCCCGGATGCCCCTGGCGCCCCGCTCGTGCTCTTCCTGCACGGCGGCGCCTGGCGGCGCGGCCGCCGCGACGACATGGGCATGCGCACCCGCGCGTGGTCGCCCGGCCCGTTCGCGCGGCTCGCCGCCGCCGGATTCGCCGTGGCCTGCGCCGACTACCGGCTCAGCGGCGAGGCGGCGTTCCCCGCCCAGCTCGACGACGTCCGCGCCGCCCTGCGCTGGCTCGCCCTCCGCTCCGCGGACCTCGGCATCGACCCCGGCCGCGTCGTGGTGTGGGGCGAGTCGGCGGGCGGCCACCTGGCCTCGCTCCTCGCCCTCACCTCCGACGAGCCGCGCGTCGCCGCAGCCGTCGTCTGGTACGGGCCCGCGGACCTTTCTCTGTCGCCCGGACCGCCGGAATCGCTCCTGCTCGGCGCCAGCCCCGCGACCGACTCCGCGAAGGCCCGCGAAGCGAGCCCCGTCGCACACGCCCATCCGGGCGCGCCGCCGTTCCTGCTCGTCCACGGCGAGGACGACACCCTGGTCCCCTGCGCGCACTCGCAGGCCCTCGCGGCCCGGCTGCGCGAAGCGGGCGCCTCGGCCGACCTGCGCCTCGTCCCGTCCGCCGACCACGGCTGGCACGGCGTCCCCGACGGCGACGTCGAGTCGATCTTCGACGCCTCGCTGCGGTTCGCGCTGGACGCCGTCCGCCGCCTACCGCCGGGTCACTGAACGGATCCAGGCGAGCTGTTGCGCGACCTCCCCGGCCTGGGCGAACTTCTCCCGGTCGGAGCCGTCGAAGACGCCGAGAAGGGTCTCGGCGCCGCGCGGGCCGATGCTCATCACCGGGCCCCCGGAGTCGCCGCCGGCGGGAATTCCGGACACCTTGAGCATGCAGAAGTCCGAGCCGCCCGGTGCGGTGTAGCCGGTGCATCGCGGGTCGTCCGGTCGCACGACCCGCAGCGTCGACTGCTTGAGCACGGGGGACTGGCAGGCGTTCTCGTCGCCGGTGCAGGTAGCACCCCACCCGTACTGCCGCACGACCTGACCGGGGTGGACGCGGGACGTGGCCAGGCGCGCCGTGCGGACCTTCATCGGCGGGACCTTGACGAGCATCATGTCGGCGCGGGCGCTTCCCACCCGCCGGCCGCGCAGCGGGCGGACCGTGGTGCCCTTCCGGATGTCGAGGCTGCCGACGCGGAACGCGATCCGCTTGTCGGCGACCGGCTCGCCCTGCAGGAAGAAGCAGTGCGAGGCGGTGATGATCCATTGGTGCGTGACGGCCGTCCCGGTGCAGGCCGGCTTACCGTCCACGAGCATGCGCACCGCCCAAGGGCCGTAGGTGCTCTTCGACCCGCCGATGACGGCGGAGGCCGGCGCGGACGCCATCACCGAACCCGTCACCAGGACCAACGCGATCAGCACCAACACACGCACTCGCCGCACCATTCGGAACCGCTCCTCTCGCCGGGGCCATGGGCCGTCCTGGCGATGAGACACCCCGCCGGGCCGAAAAGTTCTGGAGCACGTCGATGGCCGTACTGGAAGGACTCTTGACAGTAATGGCGTGATCCGGGACGTTAATGACCGTAGACGTCTCTTCCTGATGCGCGCGTGTCACGGCAACGGCAACCGAACCGACCCCCGCAGGAGGGTTTCCGTTGGTCACCCGCAGATCGTTCCTCGCCGCGGCCGGAACGGCCGCGCTCGCCGTCCCGTTCGGACGCGGCCTGCTCGGCACGCCGGCGTTCGCCGCCCCCTCGACGTGCGGGCTCACGCTCGCCAACCACGGCTCCGCACCCGTCAACGCCTACATCACCGGCCGCGAGCAGGGCACCGACCGGCTGATGCTGCTCCGCGCCGACAGCACGCCATACTACCCGCCGTCGCCCTCGGCGCCGCAGACCCCGCTCCCCGTGGACTGCTCGATCCCGGTCAGCGCCGGCGGCGAGGCGAACCTCACCCTCGGGCAGATGTACGCCGCCCGCATCTACTTCGTGAAGAACGACCGGCTCGACTTCTTCGTCAACCCCGGGCCCGCGCTCGTCGAACCGGCGTTCGCCAACCCGTCCGACTCCAATTACCTGAAGACCTGGTCGTTCTGCGAATTCACGTTCAATTCGACGCAGCTGTTCGCGAACATCTCCTACGTCGACCTGCTCACCGCGCTGCCGATCGGGCTCGACCTCGCCGGCGATTCCACGCATACGGTCGCGTCCGCGCCCGCCGGAGCGGTCGAAGCGGTCGCGGACGCCCTCGTCGCTCAGAAGAACACGGACGGACAGCCCTGGGACCAGCTCGTCATCCGCAACAACGGCGGTGTCCTGCGGGTCGTCGCACCACAGGACCACATGGCGAGCAACCCCGGCGCCTTCTCCTCGTACTGGGACGGCTACGTCGACCAGGTGTGGGCCAAGTACGCCGGAACCGACCTCCACGTGGACATCCAGGGCGGACGCGGCATCTACACCGGGCGCGTCACCAACGATGTCCTGACCTTCAACGACGGGAGCACGTTCGCCCGGCCCGCGTCCAAGGACATCTTCACCTGCAACGACGGGCCGTTCGCCAACAACCCGGGTGACAGCGACATCAAGAAGGGCCTGCTCGCGCGCATCGCCGCCGCGTTCAACCGCAGCACGATCCTGAGCAGCGCCGACCAGCCGAACGGCACCCGCGAATCGGACTACTACCAGGACCCGACCACCAACCACTGGGCGCGGATCCTGCACGCCCACACCCCGATCGGCTACGCCTTCCCGTACGACGACGTCTGTCCCGACGGTCAGCCGGACGTCTCCGGCGCCGCCAGCGACGCCAACCCGCAACACCTCACCGTCACCGTCGGCTAGAACGCATCGAAGCCACCCTCGTCCGCACGCTCTGAGCCGCGGGACTGTCTGAAAGTCTGTGGGTGAGGCGGTGATCGGTTTTCAGTTCAGGGTGATGCGGTCACCGTAGTGCAGCGA
>NZ_BAAAMR010000034.1:0-87246 GCF_039529375.1 Actinomadura napierensis | reverse complement strand
CGGCGCCGAGCGCGCCGAGCGCCTCGCCGCCGAGGCCGACGCCCGCGCCGAGGGCGGCGACGCCCGCATCGAGCGCGCCGAGCAGCGCGCCGCGATCGCCGCCGAGCGCGCCGACCGGGACGCCGCCACCGTCCGCTCCCTGCAGGACACCCTGCGCGCGGCGCTCGACCTGCCCGCCGTCGAGGAGCTCGACGAGGGCCAGGGCGTCCGGGTGGGCGAGTCCGGCGTGATCATCGCCCGGCCGGGCGGGCTGATCGGCGTCGAGCAGGTCCCGGACGTCCTGGACGGCGAGCTCGCCGCGCGGTTCGCCCGCGCCGTGCTGGCCGTCCGCGTCCACCAGGCCACCCAGCGCGCCGTCCAGGCCACCGCCGTTCAGGACGCCGCCCTCCAGGACACCGCCGTTCAGGACACCGCCGACGAGTGATCCCGCCCGCGCGGCCGGCGGCGAGCGACCGCGGACGCACGCACGGCATCCATCCCTGAACGCGGTTCATGGCGGGAAATCGACGTCACCCATGTCGGTGTCGGAAATCCGCCAGCCCGGTTCCGTCGACGCCTGTTGGCTGTGAGGCGTACCTCGCCCCCGACCTCCAGGACGGAACCGATGCGCACGGCCACCACTCCGGCCACCGGCCGGATCGCCCCCTCCTCGTCCGGCTGGCCGGCAGTGCTCGCGGTGACGACGGGCATCTTCGCGATCGTCACCACCGAGATCCTGCCGATCGGGCTGCTGACCTCGATCGGGGCGGATTTCACCGTCTCCGACGGCACGGCCGGGCTGACGATGGCGCTGCCCGGGTATGTCGCGGCCGCCTCCGCTCCCACCGTCACCGTCGCGACCGCGGGCGTCGACCGCCGGCGGATGCTGTGCGCCTTCATGCTCCTGCTGGCGTGCGCGAACGTCCTCGCCGCCGCGGCACCGGCGTACTGGGCGGTGCTGCTGTCCAGGGTCCTGGTCGGGATCGTCATCGGCGGCTTCTGGTCGGTCGGCAGCGGGCTGGCCGGCCGGCTCGTCCCCGCGCGGTCGGCGCGCCGGGCCACCGCGGTCGTGTTCTCGGCCGTCCCGCTGGGATCGGTCCTCGGCGTGCCGCTGGGCACGCTGATCGGCGACCTCGGCGGGTGGCGGGCCGGGTTCCTCATGCCGGGCGCGCTGTCGGCGGCGGTGCTGGTCGCGCTGGCCCTGCTGCTGCCCCCGCTGCCCGCCGAACGGGCCGCGCGCCTCGACGTGCTGCGCGGCATGCTCCGCGGCACCGGCACCCGGTCCGCCCTGCTGCTGACCTTCCTCATCGTCCTCGCGCACTTCGGCGCCTACACGTATGTGACGCCGTTCCTCGAAGGGGTCACGGAGGTGGCGCCGGCGCGGATCCCGCTCTTCCTGCTCGCCTACGGCGCCGCGGGGATCGCGGGGACCTTCCTGGTGGGCACGGCCGCCGCCCGCCGCCCCCACGCCGCGTTCGGGGCCGCCGGTGCCCTGATCGCCCTCGCCGTCCTGGGGCTGCCGTTCCTGGGACGTACGGAACCGGGCGCCCTCGGGCTGCTCGTCGTCTGGGGGATCGGCTACGGCGCCGTCCCGGTCTGCTCGCAGGCGTGCTTCGCCCGATCGGCCCCGCAGAGTCCGGAGGCCGCCTCGGTCCTGTTCACGGCATCGTTCCAGGCGACCCTGTCGAGCGGTGCCCTCGCCGGAGGCGTCGTCCTGGACCACGCGTCCCCGCGGACGCTGATGCTGCTCGGTGGCGCGACCGCGGCCGCCATGGTCGTCACGACCGCCCTTCTCGACCGCGTCACCGGCGGCGAACACCAGAACGGGGGAGATCCCGCCACTTAGGGTTGCCGGATGGCGGGACGCGTGCCACGCTCAAGTGGAGAATGTTTCCCCGGTTCGGTGGGGTGCGGTGGGCCGCTGCGGCGTCCCGCCCCTCACCGCGCATCGAAGGAGCCGCGATGGCCTCCGCTGAACTCCCGCCACGGCTGGCACGGATGAGCCGCGGCCCGCTGCGGCTGCTGGGATGGGGCGTCCCGATGGGGCCCCTGCGCCTGCTGCGCACGCGCGGCCGGCGCAGCGGCCTGCCCCGCACCGCGCCCGTCGCCCTGCTGAAGTACGACGGGCGGGAGTGGCTCGTCTCGCCGTTCGGCGACACCCACTGGGTCGGCAACGTGCGCGCGGACGGGCGGGCGGCGCTCGGGCGCGGGCGGCGGCTCCGGCCGGTGCGCCTCACCGAGGTCGACGACGACCGCAAGCCCCGCGTCCTGCGCGCCTACCGGCACAAGTTCCGGATCGTCCCGTTCGTCCGCGACGCCTTCGACGCCGGAGACCACCACCCGGTCTTCCTCGTAGAACAGGAGACGTGACCACCCGGCCTCGACATTCGGGGGCGGATTTTGGCAGCGTCGGGTACACGCCGACGCCCCTTGGAGGGGACCATGCCGTCCCGAGCCCTCGCCCCCGAGATCGCCGCCTTCTACACGGGGCAGAGCGGTTTCTCATCGCCGGGCCGCATGGTCGGCCTCTACGCGGACCTCCCGCCCGACCCGGCGCGCCTCGCCGAGATCGTCCGAGGATTGATGATCCACCGCGTCGAGGGGGATCTGTTCGGCTACCGGATCCCGCCGGCCCGGCTCCACGACGACGCCGAGACCCGGTACCTCGACGACATCCTCGCCATCATCGCCGGACGGGACGACGCCCCGCTGACCGGCCCGCGCGCGCCCGGTGAGCGGTTCGTCGGCGTGTGCCGCGACTTCTCCCTGCTGCACTGCTCGATGCTGCGCCACTCAGGCGTTCCCGCACGCCTGCGCTCCGGCTTCGCCGACTACTTCACCACCGACGGCTTCCACATGGACCATGTGGTCACCGAGTACTGGGACGACCGGCACGGGTGGCGGCTCGCCGACCCGCAACTGGCCGACCCGCGCCTGTACAGCGTCGACTTCGACCCGATGGACGTGCCGCGCGACCGCTTCCTGGTCGCCGGTGCCGCGCTGGAATTCGTCCGCTCGGGCGAGGCGGACCCGGCATCGTTCGGCGTGCCCGTCCCGGGCCGGCTGCTGGCCGGAGAGTGGTTCGTCATCGGCGATGTCCGGCTCGACCTCGCCGCGCTCAACAAGGTCGAGACGCTGCTGTGGGACGTCTGGGGAGCGTGGACGGACGATGACGACGCACTGACCGGCGACGTCCGCGCCCTCTACGACCAGGTCGCACGCGTCACCCGCGACGAGGTCGACTTCCACGCCGCGCGCACCCTGTTCACCGGGAACCCGGCCCTCACGACGCCGCGGACCGTACTGTCACTGGCCCCGTTCAACGGCCCCGCCGAGGTCGCGCTCCGGGATCACTCGCCGTCGTAGACCAGCAGCCCATCGGGCCGCAGGCGCGCTCCCGACGTCGGCGAATGCTCGGTGAGACGGCCGTCGTGCGCAAGGTGCAGGACGGACCGGCCGCGTGCCAGCACCGCGAAGTCGGCGATGAGCCGCCGGTGGCAGCGCCACCACACCGACTCGCTGCACATCACGGCCGTCCGCTCCCGATCGGCCTCGGGCAGCAGCTCGTCCATCGCGGCCAGGAACTCGGGGTCGCGGGTGTACCCGGCATAGCCGCGGAAGGAGTCGTTGCGCCAGAAGGTGTCCGGCGAGTCCGGCGCGGCCCGGCGGAAACCGCCGAGCCGCTTCTCCCACCGGTAACCGATGCCCGCTTCGGGCAGCCACTCGCTCAGGGCGTCGCGGTGCACGTCCGGGTTGCGCCTGCTGCCGGGTGCGGTCCGCACGTCCACCACGTCCCGCACCCCGGCGCCTTGCAGCAGGGACGCGAGTTCCTCCCGCCCCGCCGTCCCGTGCCCGAACGTCAGCAGCGGCTCCTTGTCGTCCACACACCCAGCATTCCCCGCCAGGCGGAGCCCCGCTCAACGTGGGCAGGGAGCATCACCCTTCCCGCACGCTGAAGGTGGCACGGTGGTGGCGGGGAGCGTCCACTTCGTCGAGCAGCGCGATCGCGAAGTCCGCATAGGAGATCCGGCTGGACATGTCCCCGTAGTCGGCGATCTTGTACCGGCCGGTGCGCGCGCCGGCATGGTCGAAGTCGCCCGCGGGCGCGATGTAAGCCCAGTCCAGGTCACTGGCCCGAAGCTCCTCCAGCCCCGCCGCGTGGCCGAGGGAGAACGGGCGGAACTCGTCCGGGAAGCCGGGCTCGTCCATTATCGGCACGCCGGACGCCCCAGGCATGATCGTTGCGATGCCGACCAGCACCAGGCGGCGCACGCCCGCCGTCGCCAGCCCGGCGGCCAGGGCACGGGCCGAGGTGGTGAAGAAGTCGTGCGGCGGCACGGACAGATCGACGGCGGCGCTGATGGCGGCGTCATGACCGGCGGCCGCCTGCTCGATGCCGGCCTCGTCCATGACATCGCCCGCCACCACGCGAGCACCGGCCAGATCCTCGTGGCGTGCCGGGTCGCGCACCACGGCGGTGACCTGGTGGCCGCGCCGGTGCGCCTCCGCGACGGCCTGCCGCCCCGCGCGCCCGCCCGCGCCGAAGACCACAACGTTCATGACGAACCGCCTTTCACCAGGGCCGGAGCCCATGCACCCGGCCGGTTCGCCGACGCTAACGGGGGCGGCGGTTACCTCCGGGATACCGGCTATCGTGAGCCCATGAGGGAACCGCTGCCCGCCGACATGTTCGACGAGCTGTGCCCGTCCTCCCTGAATCCGTTCCGGTTCGGCGACAAATGGGCGGCGCTCATCATCCGCTGCCTCGAAAAGGGGCCGCGCCGCTTCTCCGAACTGCGCGTGCCGCTGAGCCGCGTCACTCCCAAGGTGCTCACCCGGTCGCTGCGCTCCCTCGAACGGGACGGACTGATCAAGCGCACCGTCTACGCCGAGGCCGCCCCGCACGTGGAGTACGAGCTGACCCCGCTGGGCCGCAGCATGCTCGGACCGATGGCGGCCACCTGCGCCTGGGCCGAGCAGCACTGGGACGAACTGCTCGACGCCCGCGAGTCGTACGACGCCCCCGCCCGCCTCGACCACGCCGGCTGACGTCACACCAGCGGCCTGATCAGTTGCCGTGAGCCGCCAGCGGCGCCGTGGCGGACAAACGCGCGGTGAGGATATTCCTGTTTCGGTGGTTCACATAGGTCGTCAGGCGCGGCATGGCGACGAGCACGGCTTTGACAGGCGAGCCCTTCTCACCGAGCTCTTGCCACGTGCGGCCAGGGCAGGGGTGAGGGACGTAAAGGTCGACCGTGCCATGGGTCGGCCGGGCAGGACTGATCTTGGCCGGGCCCACGAACATGAGGTTGAACTGCAACTGCACGGATGGATTCTGACCGCCGACGACGATGCCGTGGTCAAGGATCAGCAGGCGGAACAGCCGGGTGTCGGACGGGTTTGTGATGTTGGCGGCCATGGCAGAGGTGATGGTGTAGTCGACCACCGGCGCCCCTTTGCGATCTGCCCGCACGGCGGCGAGCCGCAGCGTCAGCGGACCTTGCGAAGACGGGGAAAGCGCCGGCCGTTCCCCGCACTTGTAGACATGCGAGATCGGATCCGGAAGCGGCACGACCGTCCCGCCGGGACTGGGCACAGCAGTGGAGCGCCCCTGACCGCACCCGCCCAGGCACAAGGTCACCCCGAAGACGACCAGGAAGCCCAGACCAGACACGCGCTTGACCGACAGAGCCGGCAAATGGAGCAGCATGGTTCCCCACCAAGCGGACTGTGCTTTAGGAAGTCGGGGGCGGGTCATTTCGCAGTCTGCTGTACATCCAGCCGTCACGCCACCGGCCGGCGCGGAACTCCACCGCGCGCAGGACGCCCTCCAAGCTGAATCCGGCCTTCTCCAGCGATTTCTGTTCTGCGATGTTCTCAGGATGGGTGCTCGCCTGGATGCGTTCGGCCGGGGTGTGGGTGAACAGGTAATCGCAGAGCATCGCCTGAGCGCGCCAGCCGATGCCGCGCCCGCGCCAGTCGGGTAGCAGGGCGATCCCTATCTCCCAGTACCGGGAGACCCCGAACCCCTGCGCCGACCAACTCACAAAGCCCGCGACCGTGCCGTCGGCCTCGACAATGAGCCTGCCGTCATCCTCGCCCAGGTAGCCATTGGCGGCATAGCGCCGTGCCGGGACCTGCGCGTCACGGAACCCCGTCCAGTCAAGGCCGATCAACCCAGGTTCCGTGGCGAAACGCCGGAACATCGCGAGATCGTCCTCGGTGACCGGCCGCAGGCCTATCTCAACGGCGCTCACCGCTCCACCTCCGATGTGATGTACGGCTTACCGTCGGTAACGGTCAGTTGCTGCCCTCGTCCTGCTCCCCAGAAGCACGCCTGGACGATCTCGGCTCAGACGAGGGGCCGGTCGTTCCTCAGTTGACCGAGCAGGGCGGCGAAGGCTCGCGGAGAGAGCTCCAGGCATCCGCCGCCCGGGGCCTTGCTGTCACGAACGGCGATGGCGTCGGGGAGCCGCGCGACTTCCACACATTCCTCTGTGCCGCCGGCTCCGCTGTAGCTGCTCTTCCGCCACGTCGTCATGTGCGCATCCTTGCTATCCACTCGCGAGACTGAACTTCGCTCCAGGCTTGGGCCGCGATCTTTTCGAAGCGTACAGCCACCCTGGCCGCTTCGACTTGATCTTCTATGACTCGGCCGACGTTGAGGCTTGTTCCCGCGAAAGCCGCTCGGTGGCCTTTTGGAAGTTCGAAACAGCTGAACCCGCCGTCCACGCCGATGTGGGGGAGAGCGTTCTCGGAGATCACTCGTATTGAGATGTGCGGTAGCTGGCCGAGTTTCAGCAGCAGATCACGCTGCTCCTCCATGATTGCGGCGTCTCCCATGGGACGGAGGGCGATGTCGTCCAGGATCGCCCATATCGCCGGGTCGTCCGCGAGCATCGCTTCTTGGTGTTCCATGCGCTTGGCGACGGCGCGTTCGACGTCATCGACCAGCTGCGCATCGTGTCCGGCGGTAAGGAGCGACCGCGCATAGCCTTCGGTCTGGAAGGGCATCGGGATGATGTTGTTGTAGTAGATGCGCAGGACGGACGCGTCGCGCTGGTAGCGGCGGAGCTTCTCGGACCAGTTGGGGTCCACGCCGAGCTTGGCGTAGCGGAGGAGGATGGTGAAGAGGCCGCCGGTGTCCCACAGCTGGTCGAGGACCGAGGCTTCGCGTTCGTCGAGTTGGCGGGTGCCGCCCTCGTACTTGGAAACTTGGCTCTTCGTGCAGCCGATGATCTCTCCGACCTCCTCCTGCGTCATCTTGTGCTTCTGGCGGAGGAAGCGCAGGTAGTAGGCGATGAGGGCGTAGAGCGAGACGTCGGGGTCGGGGGACTTCCTGACCATGATCGACCGCCTTCCGGGGGAGCGGTAGTTGCCGACCTGTCCGGCAATGGTGACAACGTAGCCAGGCGCTCCCATTCTTGTCCTGGAAAACGAGGGAGGGAAGGGGGAGGTCATGGGGATTAAAGCCGCTAATTCGGGCGAACTGGATGTGGTTTGTCTGGCGGCGTCCACCGTGCCGGGGATGGTGCGGGCGCTGATCGAGTTCCGGCTCACGGAATGGGGGCTTGCCGGGCTGGCTGGGGACGTTCATCTCATCGCCGGAGAACTGGTCGCTAATGCGATACAAAGTACGCCGGATCGGGAGATCCGGGTCAGGTTCACGCGGGAGGCGCGGGCCGTTCGGCTGGGGGTGTGGGACTCCTCGGCCGCCATGCCGGTCGCCAAGCCGGTGGTGGAGTTGACGCTGGACGACATCGTTCCCGACGCGTGTGCGCTGGACGCGGGGCACGACGACGGGACGGGCGGATGGGGGCTGCCGATCGTCCAAGCGCTCGCGACAAGGTGCGGGGTGGAGCGGACGCGGCCCGGCAAGTGGGTCTGGGCGGAGGTCGGCTTCTGATGCGCGGGCGACTTCTATTGCGGTGGCGGACGTATCAGGGGCGGAAAATCGCTGTGCGGTACCTGGAGCATCTCTCCGTTGCCGTGCGCATGGACGGGTGGCGGTGCGTGAAGCTTTATCGGGACGAACGCTTCCCGGTTTCCGCGCCGTTGTTGTGGGTTTATGCGAGCGGCGTCGCCGAGGACGTGGGTGTCGTGGTCGAGGTGCGGGCCGTGCCCGGGAATGGGTGGGCGTATTACGAGCGGAGCCGGTACCTGTTTCGCTGCGGAGACGTCAATGCGGCGGCGGAGCGGGTCGGGCGTTTGCTCAGGCACCGTATGTTCCCGGCGACGTGGTGATGCGCACATCAGTTGTTCGGGTCGGGGGCCGGGTCACCCGGTTCCGGGGTGACGAGAAGGCCGGGCGAGTTCGAGCTGCGCATCCAGGCGCCGGTGTACGCGGCGTCGTGGCCGACGAGGGTCAGGGCGGCGCCGGCGGCGGCCTCCATGATTCAGGCCAGCCGTGCAGGAACAAGGCCCGCCGGGTCGCTGGACTCGGCGGCGTGCAGAGAGTGGGCGCCGACAGGGACACGGGCATGGCAAATCGGCATGAACCATGTCTGCCGGAGCTGAGGCGGTTTTACGAGACGTACGTCGAGGGCGCGTGACCGCCCAGGGCGGCCCGGTAACGGGAGGTCAGGACGGCTTCGGGAGCATCCGCTTCATCGCCTCGTGCGCGCCCGCGACCAGCTCGCGGCGGGGGAAGCCGTTGCGCTTCTCGGCGGCCTTGTGGTTGCCGCCCGCGACCCAGACCGGGCCGTCGGCAAGGTGCTCCAGCCCCTCGCGGGCGATGTCGTCCGGCTCGGCGACGTTGAGGCCCGGCATGTCCATGTTGAGGCCGGCACGTTCCATCGCCGGGGTGCGGGTGACGCCGAGGACGAGTTCCAGCACGTCCACGCCGTGCTCGCGCAGTTCGAGCCACAGCCCTTCGGCGAAGACGCGGCCGAACGCCTTCACCGCGGAGTAGATGCTGATCTGCGGCTGCCCCATGTAGCCGGCGAGCGAGCCGACCAGCAGGATGCCGCCGCGCCCGCGCTCCTTCATCAGCGCGCCGAAGTGCTGCGTCAACGCCAGTTGCGCGGTGATGTTCAGGTCGATGACGCCCTGGAAGCGCTCCAGGTCGCCGGACACGAACTCGTGGCCGTAGCTGTTGGCGCCCGCGTTGAAGACGAGGAGTCCGACCTCCAGGCCGTCGGTGACCTCGCGGATCTTCTTGAGCGGGTCGGGGGCGACGAGGTCCAGCTCGATGGTGCGGACCTCCACGCCTTTCGCGCGGACCTCCTCGGCGGTGCGCTCCAGCGGCCCCGGCTTACGGGCGATGAGCACGAGGTTCAGCCCCGCGTCGGCCAGCCGGTGGGCGAAGGCGGAGCCGACGCCCTCGGAGCCGCCGGCGATGACGGCCCACGGGCCATAGCGGTCGATCATTGTTCTCCGTCCAGGTCCGGGGTCCAGGCGACGCCGTTGATGTGCGAGCCGCCGTCCACGAACAGGGTGTTTCCGGTCAGGTAGCGGGCGCCGTCGGAGGCCAGGAACACCGCGACCGGCGCGATGTCGGCCTCGGGGTCGCCGAGGCGGCCCATCGGGTTGGCGCGGTCGGCGGCGGCCTCGATCTCGGGATGCTCGGCCGCCACCCGGTGGAACGCGGCGCTCTTCGCGCCCGGGCAGATGGCGTTGACGACGACGCCGGTCGGCGCCCATTCGCGGGCGGCCGTCCGGGTCAGCGTGCGGAGCGCCTCCTTCGCCGAGTTGTACTCCAGGCTGCCCATGTGCGCGTTGACGCCGTTCAGCGAGCACATGTTGATGACGCGGCCCCAGCCCTGCGCCTTCATGTGCGGGAACGCGGCGCGCATCGCCCAGAACGGGCCGTAATACCCCATAGCAAAGCCGCGGGCGAGCTGCTCGTCGGTCTTCGTCTCGACGCGGCTGACGGTGCCGGCGCCCCAGGCGTTGTTGACCAGGACGTCCACGCCGCCCCATAGGTCGACGCAGAAGGCGACCATGGCCTCGACCTGGTCGCGGTCGGTGACGTCGGTCGGGACGAACCGGGCGTCCGCCCCGAACTCCTCCGCCAGCTCCCGGGCGACCCGCTCGCCCGTCTCCGCGTTGAGCTCGGCGACCAGGACGCGGGCGCCCTCGGCGGCGAACCGGCGGGCCACGCCGCGGCCGATGCCGTCGCCCGCGCCCGTGACGATCGCCGACCGGCCGGCCAGCGCGTCACTCATCGATCACCCGGATCGCGCCGGTCAGCGCGGCCTCCTGGATCGCCGAGCGCAGCGCCGGGCACGTCTCGTGCGGGTCCGCGGCGAGCTCCGGGCACGCGGCCCGGGCCTCGGCCGTCCACTGGATGCTCGTCTGCTCCCAGCTCGACTTGCGCACCAGCACCTCGGCGGCGCAGCGCCGGCAGCGGACGGGCAGCAGCGGCCCGTCCGCGAGCCGGTCGTCCTGGCGGATCGTCACGCCGAGGCCCCTTCGGCCGCGCGGCGGGCCATGTTCTCCTCGACCTCCTTCTCCCACGACTCGACCGGACGGGTCGTGTCGATCTCGAACTCGAACCGGTCGGTCATCTCCGGCTGCACGTCCGCGGCGTCCACGTAGAACTGCTGGTACCAGCGGCGCAGCTGGTAGACCGGCCCGTCCTCCTCGCACAGCAGCGGGTTGTCGATGCGGGCCTTGCGCTTCCAGATCGCGACGTCCTGCTCGAACCCGGTGAGGATGAAGCTGGACAGCTTCTCCGCGGTGGCCTCGGCGACCTCCGGCGGCAGCTTGTCGCTGTGCTGGACGATGATCCCCGAGTGCAGCGAGAACGAGTGCTCGTCGATCGGGTAGTGGCAGTTGATCAGCACCGAGTTCAGGTCGTAGCCCTCGTAGTGGTACGTGAGCTCGTCGATCATGAAGGACGGCCCGTGGTAGGACGCGACGGAGGAGTTGCCGAGCATCCGCGGGCCGCCGCCCCCGCTGCCCTCGCGGCGCGCGTCCGGCCGGCTCTTGCCCTTCATGATCTGCGTCGCGACGGGCCCCTCGAAGATGTTCTTGAAGTACGTCGGGAACGAGTTGTGGATGTAGAAGAAGTGCGCCATGTCGACGACGTTGTCGATGATCTCGCGGCAGTTGGTGTGGACGACCTGCTCGGTCCAGCGCCAGTCCGTCCAGTCGTCGCGGGTGGCGCCCTCGATCACCGGGATCGTCACGTCCGCCGGCGGCTGCTTGCCCTCCGGGTCGTTCCAGACGAACAGCAGCTCGTCCTGCTCCATCGTCGGCCACGCGGCGGTGCGGGCGCGCAGCGGGACGCGGCGCGAGTACGGGATCTTCTTGCAGCGGCCGTCGCCGCCCCAGCGCCAGTCGTGGAACGGGCAGGCGATCTCGTTGCCCTTGACGGTGCCGTCGGACAGGTCGCCGCCCATGTGCCGGCAGTAGCCGTCCAGCACGTTGGTCCTGCCGTCCGCGCCGGTGAAGACGACGAGCTTCCCGCCGAACGCGTTGACCGTGTGGGGCTTGCCGTCCTTGAACTTCTCGGCCAGGCCGAGGCAGTGCCATCCCCGGGCGAAACGGGAGGAGACGACCTCCGCCTCGATCTTGCGGACGGCGTCCGACTCGGTTGCGGTCACGTGGATCATCCCTTCGGCGATGGACGGGTGATGCGAACGTTAGGTCGCGCCCCGCCGTCCGGTCCCGGCAGTCTCGGTGGCCGGGACGCGCGTCCGCGCGGCGGCACCCCGACATGGTGTCCTGCGAGGGCCGGACGAGGGAAGACGGGAACGAGGAGCGGGGATGAGCAACGAGGTCCTGGAGGCCGTGCGCGGGCTGCTGCCGGAGATCGCCGAACGGGCCCGGGCCGTGGACGACAAGGGCCGCATCCCGGCCGAGACGATCAAGGAGCTGACCGCCGCCGGGGTGTTCCGGATGCTGCAGCCGGCCCGCTACGGCGGCGCGGAGGACGATCCGGTCGCCTTCTACGAGGTGGTCCGGGCGGTGTCGGGCGCGTGCGGGTCGACCGGCTGGGTGACGGCCGTCCTCGGCGTCCACTCCTGGCATCTCGGGCTGTTCCCCGACGAGGCGCAGCGCGAGGTGTGGGAGCCGGGACCGGACGTCCTCGCCGCCTCGTCGTACGCGCCGATCGGCCGGCTCACCCCCGCCGACGGCGGGTTCGAGGTGTCGGGGCGGTGGGCGTTCTCGTCCGGCTGCGAGTTCGCGGACTGGGCGCTGCTCGGCGGGCTGGTCGTCGGCGCGGAGGGCCGCCCGGTCGACTTCATGACGGTGCTCGTCCCGAAGCGGGACTACGAGATCCGCCGGGTGTGGAACTCGATGGGCCTGCGCGGCACCGCCAGCGACGACATCGTGGTGGAGAGGGCGTTCGTGCCCGCGCACCGCGCGATGCGCAACTTCGACCAGGCGCAGCTGCGCACCGCCGGCCGCAAGGTCAACACCGGCCCGCTGTACCGGCTGCCGTTCGGCACGATCTTCACCACCACGGTCGCGGCCAGCGTGATCGGGATGGCGGCGGGCTGCCACGACCTGTACGTGGCGCGGATGCGCGACCGGATCCGGCTGAGCCTCGGCGGCGGGCGGTTCGTCGAGGACCAGTTCGCGCAGGTCGCGGTGGCGCGGGCGGCGTCGGAGATCGACGCGGCGATCCTGCAGACCGACCGGAACGTGCGGGAGATCTACGAGTACGCGGTCCGCAACGAGAAGATCCCGATGGAGCTGCGGCTGCGCGCGCGCCGCGACCAGGTGCGCGGCACCGAGCGGGCCATCGAGGCGATCGACATCCTGTTCAAGACCGCGGGCGGCAACTCGCTGCACCGCGGGAACGTGATCGAGCGCGCCTGGCGGGACGCGCACGCGGGAAGCGTGCACGTGGCGAACGACGTCGAGCACGCGCTGTCGATGTACGGGCGTGGGGAGTTCGGTCTCGCGGTGGAGGACAACCTCGTCTGACTCAAACGCGCATCTACGGCTGGACGCTGGGCGGCAAGGACAACTACGAGATCGACCGCCGGTTCGCCCTCGAGTACCTGCCGCACTTCCCGAGATCGTGGACATCGCGCGGGAGAACCGGCTGTTCCTGTACCGGGCGGTGCGCCACCTGACGCAGGAGGCCGGCATCCGGCAGTTCATCGACATGGCCGGGGACGGGACCACCACGGTCATCAACGCCGACATGCGCGACACCGCGGCGATCCTGGACGACCCCGACACCAAGCGGCTGATCGACTTCTCCGAGCCGGTCGCCGTCCTCTACCTGTCGATCGGGCACCACCTGTTCGACGAGGACGACCCGCGCGGCGTCGTGCACGGCGTCCTCGACCGGGCCGTGCCCGGCAGCCACCTGGTGTTCACCCAGATCACCTCGGCCGACCCCACCCGCCGCACCGAGATGGACGCCGCCGCGAACGGCGCCGGCATGCCGTGGCGGACCCGCAGCCGCGAGGAGGTCGACGCGCTGCTCGCGGGCCCGACCCCCGTCGAGCCGGGCCTGGTCGACATCCGGGAGTGGCGCCCCGACGCCGGCCAGCCGCCGCTGGCCCCCGTCCCCGCCGAACTCGTCCAGTTCGCCGGGGCCTCCAAGTCCAAGCCCGACCTGTGCGAGTTCGGCGGCGTCCTGGTCAAGTGACGCCGGAAAAAGGGGTTGGGCGCGATGGCGTCCGCCTGGTAGGTTCCACGTGATCGTGAAGGACCGCGAGGAGGTGAGACCCATGAACGCAGTAACGAGGTGGGTGCTCCCCCTTTCGCCACGGTCGTGCGGCTGACATAGGTGTCGCCGGGAGCGCCCGAAAAGGCACTCCCGAAAGGCAGCACCATGCATTCTCTGCACTTCACCGCCGACACCACGACGAACGGCGTCCGCGAACGCGACTTCACCGTGGGCGGCGTCCCCGGCGTCCTCTGGTCGCCCGAATCCGGGGCCGATCGCGCACCCCTGATCCTGATGGGGCACGGCGGCGGCAACCACAGGAAGTCGCCGGCGATGGCCGGCCGCGCGGAACTCCTCGTGACCGGCTGCGGCTTCCACGTCGCCGTCATCGACGCCCCCGGGCACGGCGACCGTCCCCGCACGCCCCACGACGAGCAGGAGATCGCCGAGCTGTTCCGTGCGCGGGCGGCGGGCGAGCCGGAAGGCCCGATCGTCGTCCGGTACAACGCCCACCTGGCGGAGCGCGCCGTGCCGGAATACCGCGCGACCCTGGACGCCCTCCAGGAACTGCCCGAGATCGGCACCGAAGGGCCGGTCGGCTACTTCGGCCTGAACATGGGCACCGCGATCGGCGTCCCCTTCGTGGCGGCCGACCCGAGGATCTCCGCCGCCGTCTTCGGCCTGCACTGGCCCGACGCCCTGGCCGACCTGGCGAAGCAGATCACCATTCCGATCGAGTTCGTGCTCCAGTGGGACGACGAGCACATCCCGCGCGAGTCCGGGCTGGCGCTGTTCGACGCCTTCGCCTCAAAGGAGAAGACGCTGCACGCCAACGCGGGCAAGCACAAGGAGACCCCCAGGTTCGAGGCCCACAACGCCGTCCACTTCTTCGCCCGCCACTTCGGCCGCACCAGCTAGCCGTTGAGTTGCGGCGAGTCGTCGTTATGGGGCGCCCCATAACGACGACTCGCCGCAAGTGAACGTGGTTCGGTCAGCAGGTGGGAGTGGGAGTTCGGCCGGACTGGAGGGTCTGGACGAAGTTCAGAGCGTCGTCGAAGGACGCGCCGATGCTGGCGCGGTGGTCGGCGCCCTGATACTCGCGGTAGGCGATGGCCGGGTAGCGCTTGCACAGGTCGGCGACGAGGGCCTTCGTCGCGGCGGGGGAGACCGAGGTGTCGGCGGTGCCCTGCGCGACGAGGGTGGGGACGCGCAGGTCGAGGCCGGTGGCCTCCTGCGAGTCGAAGTAGGTCTCGAACCGCGTGAGGTCGGCGTCCGGGCGGAACACCTGGGACAGCGGGATCGACGAGCCCGCGTCGCGGAGCTGGGCGAGGCACGCGGTCGTCCGGCCGGATGCGAGGACCTTCGCGGCCCGATCAGTCAGCAGGCTCTCCGGGTGGAAGGACGGGTCCGCCGCCTTCGCGCCGTTGAGCAGGACGAACAGGAACGGCAGCGCGGCCTCCGCGCCCGGGTACTGCGCCTGGACGTACTGCGCGGTCTCCGCCATGTGGGAACCGGGCGCGATCGAGACGGCGCCCTTCAACCGGACGTCGCCGGCCTTCTGCGCCGCCGTGTACAGCGTGGCCTGGCCGCCCTGGCTGTGGCCCGCCACGTACCAGTCGCGGCCGATGCGCGGGGCGGCCTCGCGCGCGGCGCGGACGATGTCGAGGACGGTGTTCGCCTCGCTCGCGCCGTTCATGTACGGGTGGCCGCCCGGCGTGCCCATGCCCTCGTAGTCGGTCTGGACGACGGCGAAGCCGTGCGCGACCCACTTGTCGAGGTACCCCTCGGTGAGCGAAAGGTAGTCGTGGGCGGGGCCGGTGGCCGTATCGCGGGACGGGGCGCAGACGTCGGCGTTGCCGGTCGTGCCGTGCGCCCAGCTGATCACGGGCCAGCCGCCGCGCGGGGCCTTGCCCTTCGGGACGGCGACGGTGCCGGTGACCGTGATCCGCTTGCCGCCGACGCCCTCGGAGACGTAGCTGATCGAGCGGGTGACCGAGGCGGACGGCAGCGCCGCCGCGGTGTGCAGCGGCCGGCTGCTCAGCAGGCTTCCCCGGCCCCTGGCCTCGGCGTGGGCGGGGACGGCCGTGACGGCGAGCCCGGCGGCGGTGACGGCGGCGATCGCGGCCGCGCGTCCCCTGGCTGATCTCACGTGTTGCTCCTCCTCATGTCCTGGACGGCGCGGTAGGCGAAGGCCATCGCCGATCCGATCGGGATGCCGGGCCCGGGGTAGACGGGGCCGGTGAACGAGGCACTGGTGTTGCCCGCGGCGTAGAGGCCGGGGACGGGACCGCCGGCGGTGTCCAGGACGCGGCCGTCGGGGTCGGTGCGCAGCCCGCCCTTCGTCCCGAGGTCGCTCAGGACGATCTCCGCCGCGTAGTAGGGCGGCTCGGCGACGGCGGCGAGGCAGGACCTGCCGCCGGAGAAGAACAGGTCGTAGGGGTCCTCGCCGCGGTGGAAGTCCTCGTCGACGCCCTTCTCGGCGAAGCCGTTGAACCGTTCCACGGTGGCGGTGAGGGCGCCGGAGGGGAGGCCGGTCTTCGCGGCCAGCTCCTCCAGCGTGCCGGCCTGGATCCAGGTGCCCGACGCCACCTGCTCGTCCAGCCGCACGGGCGGGACGGAGATCGCGGGCAGGCCCTCGGAGCGGGCGTCGAAGACCAGGTAGAAAGGGCCCTCGGCCGCCGCGAGACGCCGGCCCATCTGGTCGTAGGGCAGCGACTCGTTGGCGAACCGGCGACCCGAGCCGTCCACGATGAGGCCGCCGCGGAGGCCGAGCGTGAACGCCGGCAGGCCGTCCGGGGTGAGGACGCCGGGGCAGAACCATGCCTGGTCCAGCAGCCCGGTGGACGCGCCGACCGCGGTGGCGGCGGTGATCGCGTCGCCGGTGTTGGCGCCGTCCGGGGCCATCGTCCAGCCGGCGCCGCCGGGCACGCCGCGCTCCTGGCGCAGCGCCGCCGACGACTCGAAGCCTCCGGCGGCGAGCAGCACGCCGCGCCGGGCGCGCAGCCGGACGGGCCCGTGCGCCGTCGCCGCCGTGACCCCGGTGACCTGGCCTTTCTCCGTGAGCAGGCCGGTCAGGGCCGTCCGGGTGCGGACGGTGCCGTGGCCGGTCGCGGTGATCGCCAGCAGCAGCCGGCCGATCAGCGCCCGGCCCTGCACCAGCGGCTTGGACGCGGAGTGGCCGCGTCCGGCGCGGTCGCGGTCGACGGGAGGGCGGACGAGCCCGGCGAGATCACCGAGCCGTTCGGCGGGCAGCGGCAGCGGGACGAACGACCGGCCCATGGCCAGGCGTCCGGGCGCGTCGTAGTAGTCGGGGAACGGCTGGAACTCGAACTCGATCGCCGGGTCCTTCTCCAGGAACTCCACCAGCTCGGGCGCCGTCTCCAGGAACGCCTCGCGGTGCGCGGCGGTGTCGTCGCCGATCAGCGCCCGCAGGTAGGTGCGCGCCCCTTCGGTCGAGTCGCCGATCCCGGCGCGTTCCTGCACCCGCGTCCCGGGCAGCCAGATCGCCGACCCCGAGTACGCGGACGTCCCGCCGAGCACGCCCGTCTTCTCCAGGACGGCCGTCCGCAGGCCGGCGGAGGCCGCGGCCAGCGCGCCCGCCATCGCGCCGGCCCCGGAGCCGGCCACCACGACGTCGTACTCGTCGTCCCACGATTCCCCGGCGTTTCCCATGTGACGTCCCCTCCGAGCCCTCGGGTCTTGGCGCGCGGACAACGTAAGCGGGGCCGCGGCGCGCCGGGACGCCCCGTCCCACTGACCGGTATCGACGATCGCGGGACGTGCCGGGGGGCCGGATATTCTTCCTTGTCAGCACAGGAATGGACCCGTTGGGGGAGGACCGTGGCGAGGATCGCGTCGGCGAGGCTGTCCGCCGAGCCGAACTCACCCGACCAGCACGACCGCCGCCAGCGCATCCTCCGCGCCGCGGCCCGCATCGGCGCGGAGAAGACCCTCGAGCGCGTCCAGATGCACGAGGTCGCGAAGGCCGCCGGGGTGGCGATCGGCACCCTCTACCGGTACTTCCCGTCGAAGGTCCACCTGTTCACCGCGGTGATGGCGGCGCAGGTCGACCGGCTCCGCGGGCAGGTCACCGAGCCGCAGCCGGGCACCGCCCCCGAGGACGCGGTCGCCGACATGCTGGTGCAGGCCAGCCGGTACCTGATGGCGCAGCCGGTGCTGTCGACGTCGATGCTGCACGCGTCCAACACCGCGCACGTCGCGACGGTCGCCGACACCGTCCACATCGACAACACCTTCCGCGAGATCCTGCTGCGGGCCGTGGGCATCGAGGTGCCGACGGCGAAGGACGTCACGCTCGTCCGGCTGCTGATGCAGTGCTGGTACGGCGTGCTGCAGTCGAGCCTGAACGGGCGGGCGTCGATGGCGGACGTGGAGAGCGACATCCGGCTCGCCTGCAAGCTGCTGCTCGCGCCGCGCTCCAACGCCCCTCAGAACGCCTCTCGGAACGCCCCTCGGAACGTGCCCGAGTAGACGCTCCCGTTCATCGGGATCGTCCCGGCGCGGGATCCGGGGCGCGGTTAGCGTTCCCGCATGAATCGCTATGACGGCGTGAAAGTCCTGCTCACCGGGGCCGCGTCGGGGATCGGGCGGGCGACCGCGCACCGGCTCGCCGCCGAGGGCGCCGCGGTCTACGCGGTGGACCTGTCGCAGGACGGCCTCGCCGAGACCGCCGCCGGCGTCACCGGCCCCGGGACGATCACCACGCGCGTCGCGGACGTCACCGACGAGCCCGCCGTGATCGCCGCGGTGGACGGCGCGGCGGAGACGCTGGGCGGCATCGACGTCCTGGTCAACGTGGCGGGCGTGCACAAGACCACGCCCATCGGCACGCTGTCGGTCGCGGACCTGACGTGGATCTTCAACGTCAACTTGGTCGGCACCGCGCTGTTCTGCCGGGAGGCGCTCCGGCACCTCCCGGACGGCACCGGTGTCATCATCAACACCTCGTCGCTGTCGGCGACGCAGGGCAACCCGTACATGACGGCCTACTCGGCGTCCAAGGGCGCGGTGTTGTCGTTCTCGCTGAGCCTGGCGGCTGAGCTGGCCGCGCGCCGCATCCGCGTCGTGCCGATCTCCCCCGGAACCGTTGACACCCCGCTGACCAGGGCGGATATGTTCCCCAAAGGGACCGACCTGAGCTACTTCACGCGGATCGTGTCGCCGTTCGGCGTCGCCGATCCGGAGCAGATCGCGTCCGTCATCGCGTTCGCCGGGTCGTCCGACGCCGGCTACCTGACCGGCGCCGAGCTGCGCGTCGACGGCGGCTCGCACCTGTAGCCCCACCCGGGACATTCGAAGGGAAGTCGTACATGGGACGCACCATCGCCGTGAGCGGGTCGGCCTCCGGCATCGGGAAGACGCTGGCGGAGCTGCTGCGCAAGCAGGGCGACGAGGTCGTCGGGGTCGATCTGCGCGACGCCGAGGTGTGCGCCGACCTGAGCACGGCCGAGGGCCGCATCCAGGCGGTCGCGGAGGTGTTGGAACGGTCCGGCGGTGCGCTGGACGGCGCCGTGGCGTGCGCCGGCGTGACCGGGCCCACGCTGCTGACCGTCCAGGTCAACTACTTCGGCGCGGTCGCGCTGCTGGACGGCCTGCGGCCCGCGCTGGCCGAGGCCCGCGCGCCGCGCGCCGCCGTCGTCGGGTCGATCTCCGGCACGCAGCCCCTGGACGAGGCGGTGCTGCGCGCCTGCCTGGACGGCGACGAGCCGGCCGCGCTCGCCGCGGCGGACCGCGTCCTGGAGACCGGGCAGGGCAACCGGCTCTACCCGTCGTCGAAGTCGGCGCTCGCGCAGTGGCTGCGGCGCGTCTCGGTCGGCCCCGAGTGGGCGGGCGCCGGGATCCCGCTGAACGCGATCGCGCCCGGCGTCGTCCGGACGCCGATGAGCGCGCCGCTGTTCGAGGACGAGAAGATGTTCAAGATCATGAACGAGGCCGTGCCGATGCCGCTGAACGGCTACGCGGACGCGATCGTGATCGCCGAGGCGCTCGCCTGGCTGGTGTCGCCCGCGAACTCCCACATGGCGGGCCAGGTCATCTACGTCGACGGCGGCGCCGAGGCCACCCTGCGCGGCCCGTCCGTCTTCTGAGCCGGTGCTCTGAGCGGGAAAAGACCGAAGGCCGCCCCCCCGCGCCGGGGGCGGCCTTCGGACGTCTGGTCAGCGGACGTTGGTGCCGGTGTCGTCCAGCTTCGCGACGCTGTAGGCGGCGTAGGTCCTGTGAGGCTCGCGGTCCTCGAAGTACGGGGTGAGCTGCGCGCCGAACTCCTCGACCGAGAACACGCCGTCCGCCGCGGTGAACTTCTGCTCGACGGTCGGCGCGGCCATCAGCGCGACCATGTCTCCGTACACGACGAACACCTGGCCGCTGATCTTCTCGGCGGCGGGCGAGGCGAGGTAGCCGACGAACGTGCCGACGCGCTCGGGCGCCATCGCGTCCAGGCCGCCGGGGGAGGTGCCCTCGGAGAAGGTCGACTCGGTCATCGCGGTGCGGGCGCGCGGGCAGATCGCGTTGGCGCGGACGCCGTACCGGGCGAGCCCGGCGGACGTCGACAGGGTGAGCGCGACGATGCCGGCCTTGGCCGCGGAGTAGTTCGGCTGTCCCGGCGAGCCGAACAGGAACGCCTCGGACGCGGTGTTGACCACGCGGCCGTAGACCGGGCCGCCGGCGGCCTTGCTCGCCGCCCGCCAGTGCACGGCGGCGGCGCGCGACACCGACGCGTGCCCCTTGAGGTGGACGCGGACCACGTCGTCCCAGTCCGACTCCGACAGGTTGAACAGCATCTTGTCGCGCAGCACGCCGGCGTTGTTGACCAGCACGTCCAGGGACCCGTAGGTGTCGACGGCGGCGGCCACGAGGGTGTCGCCCATCGACCAGTCGCCGACGTCCCCGGTGACCGCGATCGCGCTGCCGCCCGCCTCGGTGATCTCGGCGACGACCTTCTCGGCGGCCGGCCCCATGTCGTTGACGACGACGTTGGCGCCCCGCGCGGCCAGCGCGAGGGCCTCGGCGCGGCCCAGCCCGGCGCCCGCGCCGGTGACGACGGCGGTGCGGCCCGCCAGGGAGAGGTCAGCGTTCATCGGTGCTCCCGGTGTGTCCATGCGATTCGGCCGGACACGGAGGCTAGTACGTGTTCTAGTGCGCTCACGGCGGCCGTCCCGCTGAGCGGACCGCGCCGAGGGTCATGGCCGGCGGGACCGGTGAGTGGGACGCCGCTTGCCCCCTGCAAGAACGAATTCTAGTGTCGCGCCCATCCACGCGCCGAGCCGCGACACGGAATCGTTTCCTGGAGGAGAGAAGTCCATGGCTGAGGCCGTCATCGTCGACGCCGTCCGGACCCCGGTCGGCAAGCGCCACGGCGCGCTGTCCGGGCTGCACCCGGCGCAGCTGCTCGGCCTGGCGGACCTCGTCGAGATCAACGAGGCGTTCGCGTCGGTCGTGCTGTCGTGGGCGTCGGTGCACGAGCCCGACATGGACAAGGTCAACGTCAACGGCGGCGCCATCGCCCTCGGCCACGCGGTCGGCTCCACCGGCGCCCGCCTGATCACGCAGGCCGTGCACGAGCTGGAGCGCGCGGACGAGTCCACCGCGGTCGTCACGATGTGCGCGGGCGGCGCGCACGCCACGGTCACCATCATCGAACGGATCTGAGGACACACATGACCATCGGGCTGACCGAGGAGCACCGCGACCTGCGCGACGCGGTGCGGGCCTTCACGTCCCGGCAGGTGACGCAGGCGGTCGTCCGCACCGCCGTCGACGCCGAGGCCGAGAAGGCACCCGCGTTCTGGGCCGACCTCGCGGCGCAGGGGCTGCTCGGCCTGCACCTGCCGGAGGACGCGGGCGGCGCCGGATACGGGCTGGTCGAGCTGGCCGTCGTGCTGGAGGAACTGGGCCGCGCGATGACCCCCGGGCCGTTCCTGCCGACCGTCCTCGCGAGCGCGGTGCTGCATCGGGCGGGGCATTCCGCGCACCTGCCCGGGCTGGCGTCGGGCGCGACGCTCGGCGCGGTCGGGCTGGACGCGGGCGGCGTCACGGTGTCGCGTGCCGGCGACGGGATCACGCTGGACGGCATCTCCGCGCCGGTGCTCGGCGGGCAGCTCGCCGACGTGTTCGTCCTTCCGGCCGCCGACGGCGACGCGACCGTGTGGACCGTCGTGCCGCGCGACGCCGTCACCGTCGAGGGGCTGCCCAGCCACGACCTCACCCGCCGCCTAGCCAGGGTCAGGTTGGAGAACACAACGGTCCCCTCCGAGTCGGTTGTGAATCTGGACTCACAGGCCGTGCGGGACCTCGCCGCGACGCTGTTCGCCGCCGAGTCGTCCGGCCTCGCCGACCGGGCCACCGCCACCGCCGCCGAGTACGCCAAGGTCCGCGAGCAGTTCGGCCGCCCGATCGGCCAGTTCCAGGGCGTCAAGCACCGCTGCGCCCGGATGCTCGCGCACGCCGAGCAGGCCCGCGCCTGCGCCTGGGACGCCGCCCGCGCCCAGGACGACCCGGCCGTCGAACCTGGCGAGGCATCCCTCGCCGCCGCCGTCGCTGGCGCCACCAGCGTCCAGGCCGCGTTCCAGACCGCCAAGGACTGCATCCAGACCCTCGGCGGCATCGGCTTCACCTGGGAGCACGACGCGAGCCTCTACCTGCGCCGCACCCAGACCCTGCGCGTCCTGCTCGGCTCGACCGCCGCGTGGCGGCGCCGCGTCGCGTCCCTCACCCTCGGCGGCGTCCGCCGCGAACTGAGCGTCGACCTGCCCGCCGAGGCCGAGACGATCCGCGCCGAGATCCGCGCCGAACTCGCACCGGCCAAGGACCTCACCGGCAAGGAGCGCACCGACCACCTCGCCGACCGCGGCTACACCGCCCCGCACTTCCCCGCCCCCTGGGGCAAGGGCGCCGACGCCGTCACCCAGCTCGTCATCTCCGAGGAGATGCGCGCCGCCGGCCTGCGCGCCCACGACATGGTCATCGGCAACTGGGTCGTCCCGACGCTGATCGCGCACGGCTCGCCCGCCCAGCACGAGCGGTTCCTGCCCGCCTCGCTGCGCGGCGACATCCGCTGGTGCCAGCTGTTCTCCGAGCCCGGCGCCGGCTCCGACCTCGCCGCGCTGTCCACCCGCGCCGAGAAGGCCGACGGCGGCTGGAGGATCGACGGGCAGAAGGTCTGGACGTCCATGGCCCGCGAGGCCGACTGGGGCATCCTGCTCGCCCGCACCGACCCGTCCGTCCCCAAGCACAAGGGACTGTCGTACTTCCTCCTGGACATGAGGTCGCCCGGCATCGACATCCGCCCACTGCGCGAGCTGACCGGCGACACCCTGTTCAACGAGGTGTTCCTGGACGGCGTCTTCATCCCCGACGACCTGCTCGTCGCGCGACCCGGCGACGGCTGGAAGCTCGCCCGGACCACCCTCGCCAACGAGCGTGTCTCGCTGTCCCACGACTCGTCCCTCGGCAGCGGCGGCGAAGCCCTCCTCGCGCTCGCCGCCGAGGGCGCCGACGACGAACGCCTCACCACCCTCGGCGGCATCCTCTGCGACGCCCAGTCCAGCAGCCTGTTCGGGCTGCGCACCACGCTGCGCTCCCTCGCCGGCGGCCAGCCCGGCGCCGAGTCCAGCATCGGCAAGCTGATCGGCGTCGAGCACCTCCAGCAGGTGTGGGAGACCGCCGTCGACTGGATCGGCCCGAACGCGCTGACCGGCGAGGGCGCCGGCGGCAGGCAGGACCCGACCTGGATGTTCCTCAACTCCCGCAACATGTCGATCGCGGGCGGCACCACCGACGTCCAACTCAACATCATCGGCGAGCGGCTCCTCGGGCTGCCCCGCGACCCGCAGCCCGCCGGGAGGGCCTGATGCCGATGGACCTGCAGGCCGGCCGCCGGTCCTGCGGCGTGGACGGCGCCGCCGCCGCGGCCCGCCGGGTGATCGACGCGCTCGTCCGGGCCGGCGACATCTCCGGCGCCGACATGGGCGACATCGCCGACCGCCTCAACGCCGTCGCCGACGACCTCGAAGCCCAGGCCCCGCCCCTGCGCGACCGCCTCGTCGACATGTGGCGCGGCGACGGCGACACCCGCCACGACCCGGCGACCGGCCCCGAGAACCCGATAGCCCCGCCACTCGCCTACGTCGGCCGCCCGGACGGCTCCATCGAGAGCACCGTCACGCTCGACCTGCCCTACCAGGGCCCGCCGTCCAGCGTCCACGGCGGCGTCTCGGCGCTCCTGCTCGACCACACCCTCGGCGTCGCGAACGGCTGGGCCGGCACGTCCGGCGTGACCGCCGAGCTGACCCTCCGCTACCACCACCTGACGCCGCTGTTCGAGCCCCTGACGGTCACCGCCCGCCAGGTCTCCGTCGACGGCCGCAAGATCCGCACCACCGGCGCCATCACCGCCGCCGGCCGCACCCGCGTCACCGCCGAAGGCCTCTTCATAGCCAAACACCCACCCCGCCCCCGCTGACCCGGCACGACCGCGTGGCGGGGCACACCCCTTCGCCGCGCGGTCGTGGGGTTAGTCTATGTAGATGCAATCTACGTAGAGTGGAGCTACATTGCCGGGGTTCATCGGACGGGACGCGGAGCTCGCCATCCTGCGCAAGCGGCTGGATCGCGTCGCCAGGACCGGGACGGGAGCGGCGCTCGCGCTGCGCGGCCGGCGGCAGGTGGGCAAGTCCCGGCTCGTCCAGGAGTTCTGCGACCGCGCCGGCGTGCCGTACGTGTTCTCCACCGCCACCAAGGGCGCCTCTCCGATCGAGGCGGTGGACGCCTTCCTGCGGGACGTCCGGGAGTCGGCGCTGCCGGCGGACCCCGAACTCGTGCCGACGCTGCAGAACGGCAGTTGGCCGGACGCCTTCCGGGTGCTGGCCTCGGTGCTGCCGGACGCGCCGTCCATCCTCGTCCTGGACGAGCTGCCCTGGCTGGCCGAGCAGGACGCGCTGTTCGACGGCGCGCTGCAGACGGGCTGGGACCGCCTCCTGTCGTCCAGGCCGGTGCTGCTCCTGCTGCTCGGCAGCGACGTGCACATGATGGAGCGGCTCACCGCCCACGACCGGCCGTTCTACGGGCGCGCCGACACCATGGTCCTCGGCCCGCTGAACCCTGCGGACCTGAGCGAGGCGCTCGGGCTGGGGGCGGCGGACGCCATCGACGCGCACCTGGTGACGGGCGGCCTGCCCGGGATCGTCCGCACCTGGCCGCACGGGACGCCCGCGCTGGAGTTCCTCGAAGACGAGTGCGCCGACCCCGCGGCGGCGCTGTTCGGCGTCCCGGAGGCGTCGCTGCTCGCCGAGTTCCCCAACCCCGACGTCTCCCGCCGCGTCATCGAGGCGGTGGGGTTCGGCGACCGCACGCACGCCAACATCGCCGCGTCCGCGGGCAGCCGCGCCGGCGCCGTCCCCTCGGGGACGCTCTCGCCCCTGCTGCGGCGCCTCACCGAGGAGAAGCGGGTCATCGCGGTGGACGAGCCGCTGTCGACGCGGCCCGGCAAACCTGCCCTCTACCGCATCGCCGACAGCAACCTGCGGCTGTATCTGGCCGCGCTGCGAGCGGCGCACGAACAGGCGCGGCGAGGCCGCCCGGAAGCGGGCTTCCGGATCGTCCGGCGGCGCTGGACGTCGTGGCGCGGACGCGCCGTCGAGCCGCTGGTGAGGGAGGCGCTCGAACGCGCGGACCTGCCCTGGCCGGAGGTGGAGACGGTCGGCGGATGGTGGAACCGGCGGTTCGATCCCGAGGTCGACCTGGTCGGGGCCGACCGCGCGCCCGTCGCGGGCCGCATCGGGTTCGCCGGGTCGGTCAAGTGGCTCGGCAGCCCCTTCGACGGCCACGACCTCGCCGACCTGCGCCGCGCGGCCGGCCAGGTCCCGGGGCTCGACCCGGCCGCGGCCGGGCTCGTGGTGGTGTCCCTGTCCGGCGTCCAGGCGCGCGACGGCGTCGACCTCGTCTGGACGCCGGAGGACGTGGTGGCCGCCTGGCGTTCCTGAGCCCGCCCTCAGGCGAGGGTGGCTTCTACCTCGCGGCGGATCACCTTGCCGGTGGCGTTGCGGGGGAGGGGGGCGGTGGTGATCTTCCAGCGGGACGGGACCTTGAAGTAGGCGAGGCGGTCGCGGGCGAAGGCGGCCAGGTCCGCCTCGGCGGCGGGGGCGGCGCCGAAGACGACGACGGCGAGGACCTCCTGGCCGAGGTCGGGGTGCGGGACGCCGAGGACGATGCACTCGCGGACGCCCGGGTACTCGGCGAGGGCGTTCTCGATCTCGGCCGGGTAGACGTTCTCGCCGCCGCGGATGATCAGGTCGGAGCGGCGGGCGGTGAGGCGGAGGCGGCCCTGCTCGACCGTGCCGATGTCGCCGGTGCGCAGCCACCGGCCGGGGCCGATGGCGCGGGCGGTGGCGTCCTCGTCGCGCCAGTAGCCGAGCATGTTGTAGGCGCTGCGGACGCAGACCTCGCCCTCCTCGCCTTCGGGCAGCGGCTTGCCGTCGGGGTCGCGGATCTCCAGCCGGACGCCGGCGACCGGGCGGCCGAGCGTGCCCGGGGACTCGGCGAGGTCCATGGGGGACGCGACGGCGACGCCGGTGCAGGTCTCGGTGAGGCCGTAGCTGTCGACGAGGGCGTTCGCGGCGGGCGGGAACGCGGCGCGCAGCCTCTCCTTGAACGCGGGGGAGGACGGCGCGGACGCCAGCGCGAACCCGGTGAGCGAGGACGTGTCGTAGCGGGACAGGTCGCCGTGCTCGATCATCCGGTTCGCCATCGTGGGGACGGCGCCCCAGTTCGTGACGCGCTCCTTCTCGATCAGCCGCAGGACCTTGTCGACGTCGAACGCGCCCTCGTGCATGACCACGGCGGTACCGGTCGCGAGCCGGGGGACGGCGAGGTTGTGCAGGCTGGCGATGTGGAACAGCGGGAGCGCGAGGAGGTAACTGCGGGACGCGGGGTCGGTCGGGTCGCCGAACGCCCGCATGAGCGCGTCGTTCAGCCGGTGGTACTCGATCACGGAGGTCAGGTTGCGGTGCGAGTGCACCGCGCCCTTCGGGCGGCCTGACGTGCCGCTGGTGTAGAGGATGACCGCCGGGTCGTCCTCGGCGACGTCGGGGAGGTCGAGGGGGGCGGACGCGTACCGGGCGGCGAGCGCCGGAACGTCCTTCTCGATGGTCAGGACGCGGGTACCGGTCGGCATCTGCGCGGCGCGCTTGGCGTCGGCGACGACGAGCTTCGGCTCGGTGTGGCCGAGGGCGTACTCGATCTCGCGGGGCGCCCACCAGGCGTTGTAGCCGACGGCGATGGCGCCGGCCGCGATCGCCCCCCAGAACGCGATGATCCATTCCGGGCTGTTGGCGGCGTCGATGGCGACGCGGTCGCCGGGCCGCACGCCGTGCTCGTCCCGCAGCGCCTTCGCCAGCGACGCGGCCCGCGCGGCGTGCTCGGCGAAGCTCAGCCGCCGGGTCGCGGTGACGATGTAGTCGCGCTCGCCGAGCGCGGCGGAGCGGGCGAGCACCTCCCCGAGGCTCCGGGCCCGTCCGGCGAACACGGGGAGCCGGGTGCCGAGCACCTCTTCCTCGCGCAGTTCGAACGCGCCGCCGGGACCGGTCAGCCGCTGCATGATCTCCATCGCCGTCGTGGCCATCGAGCCTCCTCCTCGCGTGGCCGAAGGCTCTCACCTCGGCCGCGAGGACCAGCGGGTCTTTCCGCTGAGCGAGACCGCGCCGCAGGGTACCCCGGCCGCGTTGGAGCGTTCCGGTGAGCGGGACTGCGGCGATCGCGTGGGCCGCGTCACATCACCATGACCGCACCAGGACGGATGCAGGGGGGATGACATGGGAAGCCTCGACGGCAAGGTCGCGATCGTCACCGGTGCGGGCCAGGGCGTCGGCCAGGGCATCGCGCTGGCGCTGGCGTCGGAGGGCGCGGCGGTCGCCGTGCTCGGCCGGACGGCGGCGAAGCTGGAGACGACGTGCGGCCTGGTCCGGGAGCGGGGCGCGGACGCCGAGCCGTTCGCCGGCGACGTGGCCGACACCGAGGCGATCCCCGGCGTGGTGGAGGAGGTCGCCGGCCGCTTCGGAGGCGTCGACATCCTCGTCAACAACGCCTATTCGGGCGGGTACGGGCCGCTGCTGGAGATGAGCGACGAGAAGTTCCAGAGGGGCTTCCTGACCGGGCCGTTCGCGGCGTTCGCGTTCATGAAGGCGTGCCATCCGCACATGAAGGCGCGCGGCGGCGGCAACATCATCAACCTCGTCACGTCGGCGATGGTGCGCTGGGACCCGACGACGTACGGCGCGTACGCGGCGGCCAAGCAGGCGCTGCGGTCGCTGACCCGGACGGCCGCCGCCGAGTGGGGACCGGACGGTATCCGCGCCAACTCCATCGCCCCGCACGCCCTCTCACCTGGCCTCAAGCGGTGGACGGAGGCGTTCCCCGAGGCGGCGGAGGAGTTCCGCAAGACCATCCCGCTCGGCTACATCGGCGACTGCGAGGCCGACATCGGCAACGCCGTCGTCGCCCTCCTGCAGCCGGCCATGCGCTACCTGACCGGCGCGACCATTCCGCTGGACGGCGGCCAGGCCTACTTCGGCTGACACCGCGTCCACCGGCTGACCCGGCGCGCGCCCTCGGCCGAGGGCAGAGACCACGCCCCCCGCCGCACCACGCCCCCCGCCGCGTTCGTCGCGTACAACATCTCGCTCACGCAGGACGACATGCGCGACGTCGGGTCGCTGCAGACGCTCGCCATCGGCTTCCTCGCCGTGACGGTGCTCGGCGGCGCGCTGTACCTGGCGTCCGCGGTCACCCGCGTCCTGCGCCTGTGGCTGCTGCGCCAGCTGGCCGAATCCCAGTCCCACACCGACCAGATCGCGGCGGCGCTCGAGAACCGTTGAGTTGCGGCGAGTCGTCGTTATGGCGCGGCTCATAACGACGACTCGCCGCAAGTCAACGAAGGCCGTCGCTCCCAGTCAGCGGGATGTCCGGAACGTCCGGGCATCCCGCTGATTAACGTCGAGTGGCCACCCACCCGGCGCGCCGACCCGAAAGACTCACCCAGGGAACTCGATGACCAAGGAAACCCCCGATGTGTTCACCCCGGCGAAACTGGGGCCGATCACGCTGCGCAACCGCACCATCAAGGCGGCCACCTACGAGGGCCTGACCAAGCGCGGCCAGGTCACCGACGCGCTGATCGACTTCCACGTCCGGCACGCGCGCGGCGGCGTCGGGATGACGACCGTCGCGTACTGCGCGGTCGCGCCGGAGGGGCGGACCGACCGGCGGCAGATCTACTGGCGGGACGAGGCGATGCCCGGCCTGCGCAGGCTGACCGACGCCGTGCACGCCGAGGGGGCGGCCGTCCAGGCGCAGATCGGGCACGCCGGCCCGGTCGCCAACCCCAAGAGCAACAAGCTGCCCGCGCTCGCGCCGAGCCGCCACTTCCACCTGACGACGCAGACGGTCGCCAAGGCCGTCACGCACGCGGACATCGCGCGCGTCGTCGACGCGCACGCCTACGCGGGCAAGATGGCGATCGAAGCGGGTTTCGACTCGATCGAGATCCACATGGGGCACAACTACCTGACGAGTTCATTCCTCAGCCCCAAGGTCAACCACCGCAAGGACGAGTACGGCGGGTCGCTGGAGAACCGCGCGCGGCTGGCGCGCGACATCGGCCGCGCCGTCCGCGACGCCGTCGGCGACCGCATCGCGATCACCGCGAAGCTGAACATGGACGACGGCGTGCCCGGCGGCTTCTGGGTGGACGAGGCGATCCAGGTCGCGCGGTGGCTGGAGGCCGACGGCTCGGTCGACGCCCTCCAGATGACCGCCGGCAGCTCCCTGCTCAACCCCATGTACCTGTTCAAGGGCGACGCGCCGCTGCACGAGTTCGCCGCCGTGATGAAGCAGCCGACCAAGCTCGGGATCAAGCTGATCGGCAAGCACTTCCTGAAGTCCTACCCGTACCAGGACCTCTACCTGCTCAAGGACGCCCGGCAGATCCGCGCCGCGGTGAAGCTGCCGATGATCCTGCTCGGCGGCGTCACCGATCGCGCGGGCATGGACACCGCGATGGCGGAGGGCTTCGAGTTCGTCGCGATGGCCCGCGCCCTGCTGCGCGAGCCCGACCTGATCAACCGGATCAAGGACGAGCCCGCGACCGAGTCGCTGTGCATCCACTGCAACAAGTGCATGACGGCGATCTACGGCGGCACCCACTGCGTCCTGTCCACCGAGCCGGCCTGGGGAAGCGCGAGTGCGTGACGAGACGATCGCGGACCTGCTGCTGGAGAAGCTCGGCGACGGGCGGCCCGGCCTGCGCAGCCGCGAGCGGACATGGACGTGGGACGAGGTCGTCCGGGAGAGTGCGGCGCGCGCCTCGCTGGCCCGCGAGTCGCGCCGGGACGGACCGTTCCACATCGGCGTGCTCCTCGACAACGTGCCCGAGTACGTCCTGTGGCTGGGCGCGGCGGCGCTGAGCGGCGCGACGATCGTCGGGATCAACCCGACCCGCACGGGCGCGTATCTGGAGCAGGAGGTCCGCCACACCGACCTCCAGCTGATCGTCACCGACATGGCCGGCGCGAAGCTGCTGGACGGTCTGGACGTCGGCGTCCCGCGCGACTGCATCGTCCTGATCGACGACCCCGGCTACGCGCCGCTGGTCGAACGGCACGCCTGCGAGCCCGAGCGCGACCCTGCGGTCACGCCGAAGACGCAGATGCTGCTGCTGTTCACCTCCGGCACGACCGGGGCGTCCAAGGCGGCGCGCTGCTCGCAGGGCCGGCTCGCCGAGCTGGGCCGCAACAACAGCGCCAAGTACGACGTCAAGCGCGACGACATCAGCTACTGCCCGATGCCGCTGTTCCACGGCAACGCGCTGATGGCGCTGTGGGCGCCGTCGCTGGCGGTCGGCGCCTGCGTCGTGCTGACGCCGAAGTTCTCCGCGTCCGGGTTCCTGACGGACGTCCGCTTCTACGGCGCGACGTTCTTCACCTACGTCGGCAAGGCGATCGGCTACATCCTCACGACGCCCGAGCAGCCCGACGACGCCGACAACACCCTCACGCACGGGTTCGGCACCGAGGCGTCCCCCGAGGACAAGGCCGCGTTCCTGCGCCGCTTCGGCGCGCAGCTCGTCGAGGGGTACGGGTCCAGCGAGGGCGCCGGGATGATCAAGCGGGTGCCGGACGCGCCGCCGACCGCGTTCGGCGTCCCGATGCACGACGGCGTCCGCATCGTGCACCCGGAGACGCGGGAGACGTGCGCCCGCGCCGTCCTGGACGAGCGCGGCCGCGTCACCAACCCGGAGGAGTCCGTCGGCGAGATCGTCGACGTCGACGGCGCCGGGAAGTTCGAGGGCTACTACAAGAACCCCGAAGCGGACGCCGAGCGCGTCCGGCACGGCTGGTACTGGACGGGCGACCTCGGCTACATCGACGAGGCCGGGTTCCTGTACTTCGCGGGACGCTCCGGCGACTGGATCCGCGTCGACTCCGAGAACATCTCCGCGCTGCTCACCCAGAGCGTCGTCCGCCGCCACCCCAAGATCGTGGACGCGGTCGCGTTCGGCGTCCCCGACCCGCGCTCGGGCGACCAGGTGATGGCCGCCATCGAGATCCCGGACGGCGTGGAGTTCGAGGACCTGGACTTCGCCGCGTTCCTGGCCGGCCAGGACGACCTCGGCACCAAGGGCGCGCCGCGGTTCGTCCGCGTCTCGCACGCGCTGCCGACCACCGGCTCCGGCAAGCTCAGCAAGAAGCAGTTGCAGCTCGAAGGCTGGCGCACCGAGGACCCCGTGTACCGGTGGACCGGCCGCGATGCGCCAGAGTACGAGCCCATGACCGAGGCGGGCAGGGCGGCGCTCCGCGAGGAGTTCGCCGCCAGCGGCCGCGAACGCTTCCTCCCCTGACCGACCCGGCCGACCCGGCCGACCCCTGATCCGACCGACCGACACGAGAGGGCTTACATGGATCTGCGTGAGTCCGCGGCGCACCAGGAACTGCGCGCGGAACTGAGGGCGTACTTCGCGCGCCTGCTGCCCCCGGACGTCCGCCGCCGGGCCGGTGAGGAGGGTGTCGGCGGCGGCACCTTCCGCGAGATCGTAAAGATGCTCGGCAAGGACGGCTGGCTCGGCTACGGCTGGCCCACCGAGTACGGCGGGCAGGGGAAGTCGATCGCCGAGCAGTACGTGTTCTTCGACGAGGTGCAGCGCGCGGGCCTGCCGTTCCCGTTCGTCACGGTGAACACGGTCGGCCCGACCCTGATGCGGTACGGGACCGAGGAGCAGAAGAAGAAGTACCTGCCCGGCATCCTCGCCGGCGACATCGTGTTCGCGATCGGCTACTCCGAGCCGGACGCGGGCACCGACCTGGCGTCGCTGCGCACCAGGGCCGTCCTGGACGGCGACCACTACGTCATCGACGGAAACAAGGTCTTCACCAGCGGCGCCAACACCGCCGACCACATCTGGCTCGCCGCCCGCACGAACCCCGACGCGCCCAAGCACAAGGGCATCTCGATCATCATCGTGCCGACCAGCGCGGACGGGTTCTCCTGGAGCCCGATCCAGACGGTCGGCGGGATGGTCGTGACGGCGACGTACTACAACGGCATCCGCGTCCCGGCCTCGGACGTCGTCGGGGAGGTCGACGGCGGCTGGAAGCTGATCACCACCCAGCTCAACCACGAGCGGATCGGCCTCGCCGCGCTCGGCGGCCGCATGATCCGGCTGTGGGAGGACGTCCGGGACTGGGCCCGCGAGAACGGCGTCATCGACCTGCCCTGGGTGCGCGCCGACCTCGCCCGCACCTACGCGCGGCTCGAGGCCATGCGGCTGATGAACTGGAAGATGACGATGGCCGTCGAGGCGGGCGAGCTGACCGGCGCGCAGGCCGGCGCCGCGAAGTCCTACGGCACCGAGACGCACATCTTCGTGCAGCGGACGCTGACCGGGATCCTCGGCGCGGCCGGGCGGATCCGCCCCGAGTCGCCGGGCGCGGTGCTGTACGGGCAGATCGAGCAGCTGTCCCGGCAGGGCATCGTCAACACCTTCGGCGGCGGCGTCAACGAGGTGCTGCGCGACATGGTCGCCGTCCAGGGGCTCGGGCTGCCGAGGTCGAGGCGGTCATGAGCGAGGACGCGGCCGTGAACGAGAAGTACGAGGCCCGCCTGCAGGCGTGGGTCGGGCGGGAGCTGGTCGCGCGGCGCCCCGGCCAGGACCCGGTGAACGTCCCGATGATCCGGCACTGGGCCGAGGCGATGGAGGACGCGAACCCGGTCTACCTGGACGAGGGCGCCGCGAAGGCGACGGGACGCGACGGCGTCGTGGCGCCCGCGTCGATGATCCAGGCGTGGACGATGCGGGGCTACGCCGCCACCGTCCGCCCGCCGGACGAGCCGAGCGGGTTCGACGAGCTGGTCGCGCTGCTCGCCGAGGGCGGCTACACCTCCGTCGTCGCGACCGACTCGGAGCTGGAGTTCGAGCGCGAGCTGGTCCCGGGCGACCACGTGTCCGTCGAGGAGCACGTCGAGTCGATCTCCCCGGAGAAGAAGACCGGCCTCGGCACCGGACGGTTCGTCAGCACCGTGAAGACGTACCGGGACGCGTCCGGCGCGGTCGTCGCGACGCAGCGGTGGCGGACGCTGCGGTTCCGCCCCGCCGAGAAGCCCGCGCCGAAGGCGCTGCGGCCGCGGCCGGCGGTCAACCCGGACAACGCGTTCTGGTTCGAGGCGGCCCGCGAGCACCGGCTCGTCATCCAGCGGTGCGCCGACTGCAAGTCGCTGCGGCACCCGCCCGGCCCGTGCTGCCCGCAGTGCGGCTCGTTCGCCTGGGACACGGTCGGGTCGTCCGGCGCGGGCCACGTCTACACCTTCACGGTCAACCACCACCCGAAGCACCCCGCCTTCGACTACCCGCTGGTCGTCGCGGTGATCGAGCTGGCCGAGGGCACCCGGCTGATCGCGAACATGACGGGCGTCGAGCCCGCGGACGTCGAGGTCGGCATGCCCGTCGTCCTCGACTGGATCGACCCCGACCTCGACCTTTCCCTGCCGGTGTTCCGCCCGGCCGCACGTGAGGAGCGCTGATGGACTTCACCCTTGGCGAGGAGCTGGAAGCGGTCCGGGACCTGGCCCGGCAGATCTTCACCGACCACGCCACGCAGGAGCGCGTCCGCGCCGCCGAGCAGTCCGAGACCGGCGTCGACCACGCGCTCTGGAACGAGCTGGCGTCCGCCGGCCTGCTCGGCGTCGCGCTGCCCGAGGACGCGGGCGGCGCGGGCCTCGGGGCCGAGGCGCTGTGCGTCCTGCTGGAGGAGCAGGGACGCGCCGTCGCGCCCGTCCCGCTGTGGCCGTCGCTCGTCGCGGCCCTCACCCTGGCCTCGCACAAGACGTCCGGGCTGCTGGTGTCCGGGGTCGTGGACGGGACGGCCCGGCTGACGCTCGCGCTGGAGGAGTTCGCGCCCGCCGACCCGGCGGAGCCGCGCTGCGAGGCCGTCCGCGACGGCGACGGATGGCGCCTGACCGGGACGAAGGCCACCGTGCCGTCCGCCCGCGGCGCCGACTTCATGCTGGTCGCCGCCCGCACCCCCGACGGCCCCGGCCTGTTCCTGCTCGGCACCGGCGTCGCCGGGACGGGCTGGGAGGACGTCGACACCACCGCGCACGACGGCGCCGCCACCCTCGTCCTCGACGGGGCCCCCGCGCAGCAGCTCCCGGCCGGGTCGCTCGCGACCGCGCTGCGGCTGTCGCGGGTCGCGCTCGCCGCGATCCAGGTCGGCGTCACCGAGGGCGCGCTGCGCATCGCCGCCGGGTACCTCGCCGGGCGCGAGCAGTTCGGCCGGCCGCTCGCCGCCTTCCAGGCCGTCCAGCACCAGCTCGCCGACTGCTACATCGAGATCGACGCGCTGCGCGTCTGCCTCTGGCACGCCGTCTCGCTGATCGCGGCCGGCGAGGACGCCGAGACCGCCGTCCTGGTCGCCAAGTGGTGGTCGGACGAGGGCGGCCTCAACGTCGTGCACCGCGTCCAGCACCTGCACGGCGGCATCGGCGTGGACGTCGACTACCCCGTCCACCGGTACTTCCTGTGGGGTAAGCACATCTCCGGGATGCTCGGCGGCGCGTCCGCCGACCTCGAGACCTTGGGCGCCGCCCTGTGAGCCGTACCTACGACGAGGTCGCGGTGGGGGAGGAGCTCCCCGAGCTGCCGATCCCGCTGACCCGCACGATGATCGTCGCGACCGCCATCGCGAGCCGCGACTACCAGGACGTCCACCACGACCCGGCGCTCGCCGGGGAGCGCGGATCCCAGGACGTCTTCATGAACATCCTGACCACCAACGGGCTCGTCGACCGGTACGTCACCTCCTGGGCCGGGCCGGCCGCCGAGGTGAAGGCGATCAGGATCAGGCTCGGCGCGCCCAACTACCCGGGCGACACGATGGTGCTGACCGGCACCGTCTCCGCCAAGCACGACGAGGACCGCCGCGTCGAGATCGCCGTCCGCGGCGTCAACGCGATCGGCCCGCACGTCACCGGAACGGTCGTCGTCCGACTCCCCGTCGTTCAAGAGCAGGGGGAGACCGAATGAGCGTGCTGCCCGGCGCCGCCGCGATCGCCGGCATCGGCGCCACCGAGTTCTCCAAGGAGTCCGGACGCAGCGAGCTGCAGCTCGCCTGCGAGGCCGTCCTCGCCGCGATCACCGACGCGGGGCTGGAGCCGTCCGACGTCGACGGCCTGGTCACCTTCACCGCCGACACCAGCAGCGAGATCCACATCGCCCGCAACCTCGGCATCGGCGAGCTGACGTTCTTCTCCCGCGTCGGATACGGCGGCGGCGCCGCCTGCGGCACCGTCCAGCAGGCCGCGATGGCCGTCGCGACCGGCGTCGCCGACGTCGTCGTCTGCTACCGCGCGTTCAACGAGCGGTCCGGCGAGCGCTACGGCCTCGGCCAGGCGAACCGTCCGATGGACGTCAGCGCCGACCGCGCCGCCTACTCGTGGATGACCCCTTTCGGGCTGTCGACCCCGGCCCAGTGGGTCGCCATGTTCGCCACCCGCTACATGCACGAGTACGGCGCGACCAGCGAGGACTTCGGCCGCGTCGCCGTCGTCGACCGCGCCCACGCCGCCACCAACCCCAAGGCCTGGTTCTACGAGCGGCCGATCACCCTCGAAGAGCACCAGGCGTCCCGCTGGATCGCCGAACCCCTGCACCTCCTCGACTGCTGCCAGGAGAGCGACGGCGGCCAGGCCCTCGTCATCGTCTCCGCGCAGCGTGCCCGCGACCTCCCGCACAAGCCCGCCCTGGTCTGGGGCGCCGCGCAGGGCTCGGGCAACGACCAGCACATGATGACGAGCTACTACCGCTCCGAGATCAGCGGCATCCCCGAGATGGGACTCGTCGGACGGCAGCTCTACGCCCAGTCGAGCCTGACGCCCGCCGACATCCAGGCCGCGATCCTCTACGACCACTTCACGCCGCTCGTCCTGCCGCAGCTCGAAGAGCTCGGCTTCTGCGCCAGGGGCGAGGCCAAGGACTTCATCGCCGACGGCAACCTCTCGCTGACCGGCCGCCTCCCCGTCAACACCCACGGCGGCCAGCTCGGCGAGGCCTACATCCACGGCATGAACGGCATCGCCGAGGCCGTCCGGCTGCTGCGCGGCACCTCGGTGAACCAGCCCGGCGACGTCCACAACGTCCTGGTCACCGCCGGAACCGGCGTCCCGACCAGCGGCCTGATCCTGGGAGCCGACCAGTGAACGAATGGAAGGGCCGCCCCCTCGGCACCCGCACCGTCTCCTACGACGAGACGCGCCCCATCCTCTACGCGCTCGCCGTCGGCGCCCACGCCACCGACCTCGACCTCGTCTTCGAGGAGCGCCTGCGGGTCCTGCCGACGTTCGCGCTGACGCTCGCCCAGTGGGCCCCGGACGCCCTCGGGTCCGCCGGCGCCTTCGACGTCCGCACCGCCGTCCACGGGACGCAGCGCCTCCGCGTCCTGCGGGACCTCCCGCGCTCCGGGGCGGTCGAGATGTCGGCGCACGTCTCCGACGTCTGGGACAAGGGCCGCGCCGCCGTCTTCGACGTCACCGTGACCAGCGACTACTTCGAGGCGACCTGGTCGCTGTTCGCCCCCGGCGGCGGCGGCTTCGGCGGCGACCGAGGCCCGTCCGCCCGCCCCCGCCCGTCCACGGCCCCGGACATTTCCCTCCCCGTCCGAACGAACCCGGACCAGGCGGCGCTCTACCGCCTCCTGGGCGACCGCCACCACATGCACATCGACCCCTCGGCCGCCGAGGCGGCGGGCATGCCCCGCCCCTTCATGCACGGCCTGTGCACCCTGGCCGCAGTGATCCTGCCCCTGGCCGCCGAGGTCGGCGCCCACCCCGCCGACCTGAAGGACCTCGAAGCCCGCTTCGCCTCCCCGGTCTTCCCCGGCGACGAACTCGCCGTAGAAGGCTGGAAAACCGATGACGCAACGACCTTCGAGGCGTCCGTTAACGGCAAACCCGTCCTCACCGCAGCCCAAGCCCGCTTCACCTGACCCGGCCACCCCGACCTGTGGCGTTCTCGTTCTCGCCCGGGGGCGGCGGCTCGTACTCGGGTCAGAAGTGGGTGCCGCCGTCTATGCGGATTTCGGTGCCGGTGATGAAGGCGCCGTCTTCGGAGGCGAGCATGGCGACGACGCCCGCCACCGACTCGGGGCCGGCGAATCCCTTGCCGAGGGCGGGGGACAGCTTCGCGAACAGGCCGAAGTCGGCGTCCTCGGGGAGGCCGGGGCCCAGGCTCTGCTTGCTCTCCCCCGAGCCGTCCGTCATGCCGGAGGAGATCGAGCCGGGCTGGACGGCCGTGAAGCGGATGCCCTGCCCCGCGTACTCGGCGGCCAGGGCGTGTGTCATCGACTGGATGCCGCCCTTGCTGGCTGCGTAGGCCGCCATGTAGGGGTGGGCGAACATCGCGGAGGTCGAGCTGAAGTTGACCACGGCCGGTGCGGTGCCCTCCAGCAGGGCCGGGATCGCCTCGCGGATCATCAGGAAGGTGCCGGTCAGGTTGACCGTGATCACCTTGGTGAAGTCGGCGAGGGACGTCTCGTGCGTGTGCGAGGAGCGCAGGATGCCGGCCGCGTTGACCAGGACGTCAAGGCCGCCGAGGGTCGCGAGGGCGGAGGCGACGGCGGCGCGGACGGACGCCTCGTCCGCGACGTCCACGACGACCGTGGCCAGACGCTCGGCATGGGCGCCCGCCTTGGCGACGGTGTCCTTGAGGCCCGCCTCGCTCACGTCGGCGGCGACCACGTCGCCGCCCTCCGCGAGCAGGCGCAGCACCGTGGCCTGGCCGATGCCCGAGCCGCCGCCCGTGACGAGTGCCCGGCGTCCGTTGTAACGGTCCATGTCGTCTCCGATGTCCTGGTGGGAGGGGGCCTCGACTGGGGCCCTCGATGTCCACGGTACGTCAAGATGGCATGTTTTGTCATAGCGGCTTGTCGTGCCTGACTGTCGTCGCCGGACGTAGGCTTCCCTCATGGACCGCCCCAGGACGAAGCAGGGCCGGACGCCCTCGCTGACCGAGCGCCGCAAGGCCGCGACGCAACTCGACATCGCCCGCGCGGCGGCCGAACTGTTCGCCGACAAGGGCCCCGACGGCACGACGGCCGAGGAGATCGCCGGTCGCGCCGGGGTCGCGCTGCGCACCTTCTACCGGTACTTCCGCAGCAAGCAGGACGCCATCGGACCGCTGCTCGCGTCCGGTGGGGACCGCTGGCGCGCGCTGCTCGCCGAGACCGGCCCGGACGCCGGTCTGGCCGAGGCGCTGGAGTCCGCGGCGGTCGCATCGCTCTCCGCGCCGGGTGACGTGGCGGTCGAGGGCCTGCGCTGGACGCGCGGCCTGCTGCGCGCGGCCCAGGACGACCCCGCCCTGCGGGCGGTCTGGGCCCAGGTGAACCACGATTCGGAGGAGCGGCTCATCCCGGTGGTGGCCCGGCTGGCCGGGCCGGACACCGACCCCTTGGAGGTCCGGCTGGTCGCCGCCGCGGCGACCAGCGCGATCCGTGTCGCCCTGGAGGCGTGGGCGGCGGCGGATGAGGATTCCGCCGAGTCCCCGGCGGACCTGGTGGTGCGGTGCCTGCGCGAACTGACGGGCGGGCTGCGCCTGCTGACGCCCGAACGCTAGGTCCGCTCCCGCAAGGAGACGTTCGAACTCAGGGCATGGGGAGCGCGAGGACGGAGTCGAGGGCCGCGGTTGCTTTGAGGAGGGCCTTCGAGCGGGCGTCGATGGTCGCGTCGCGGGCGGCGAGTGCGGCGGTCAGGTCGTGGTGGCTGCCCGCGCTGCGCAGGTCCGGCATCAGGGCCTTGAGCGGGGTGATGCGGTAGCCGGCGAGGCGGAGTTGGTGGACGATCCGGGCATCTCGGACGTCACCGGGTGCGTACGCGCGCGCCCCGCGCGGAGTGGTCCGGCCCGGCACGACGAGGCCTTCGGCGTCCCAGTGGCGCAGGGTCGAGGCGCGGACGCCGAGGGCGGCGGCGAGTTCGGCGATGCCCATGGAGTCGGACGGGCGGACGTCCTCGATCGGCTCCGCCTTGATCGCCTCGGCGGCCCGCCTGGCCAGGGCCAGGTCGCGGCGCTCGGCGGCGAGGCGGGCGTGCGCGGCGTCCAGGAGGGCGAGCAGGCCGGAGTCCGGGTACGCGTGGGCGGCCCGCATGATCGTCTTGGCCTGGACGGGGCCGGTGCCGGCGGCGAAGGCCCGGTACGCCAGGGCGGAGTGGACGTGGGCCTCGCCGTAGACCCGGTAGCCGGAAGCGGTGCGCGTCGCAGGCGGCAGGACGCCGTCGCGTTCGAGGTTGCGCACCTGCTGGACGGAGTACCCCGCACGGCGCGCGACGTCCACCGTTCTCAGGCCGGAGTTGCGACTTGTCACCTCTCTAGCTTGGTGTCTACGGCACGAAGTCTCCACAAGCACTTGAATGGAACGCTGGAACACATGAGCATCGACGAGATCCTGGAGTTCGTGGGCGGGTTCGATGGCGTGCTGGTCCTCCGGCCGCAGCCCGGCGACGGTTCGCCCGAGATCGCCTGGGGCGACGCGTTCGTCTATTACGCGCCCGACGGGAACGTCCCGAAGGCGACGCAGCCGTACGCGACGATCGTGACCAAGGACTATCCCGGCGACGAGCGCTCGCGGCTCGACCGGCCCGGCGCGTTCCGGCTGAACATCGCCGCCGGGAAAGACGCCTCCGCGCGCTGGGCGGGACGGGAGCCGGACCCGAGCGCGGCGGACGTCCTGATGGCGCACCCCGTCTACGGGAGCGCGGGGTGGCTGGCCGTGGTGAATCCGGGGGCGAGCACCGAGACGGCGGTCCGGGAACTGCTCCGCACGGCCCACGACCTCGCGCGCTCGCGCTACGAGCGGCGTTCCCCCGCCGGTCACTCGCCGGCGGGGTGACGCGCGAACGGCTGAGCCCTGCTGCGGGCGGGGTCAGTGCCGGCGGGTGAGGAACAGGTGGACGAGGCAGAGGGCCGCCAGCCCGGCGCAGGTCGCGAGGGCCGCCGTGGCGCCGAGGGGGAGGAGGGCGCCGCCGAGGACGGTGCCGAGGCCGATCCCGGCGTAGAGGGCGGAGGCGTTCAGGCCGACGACGACGGCGGTCTCCTGCGGGGCGGCGCTGATGAGGCGCACCTGCTGGGCCGGGGTCTGGAACCAGGTCGTGGCGCCCCAGGCGATCATCAGGAGCGCGGTGAGCGGGAGCCGGTCCGCGCCCGCGGCGACGGCCCAGGTGAAGGCGGCGAGCGTCGCGGCGAGGGCGGCGTAGCCGGCGAACTGGACGCGGACGGGGCCGTGCCGGTCGACCCGCGCGCCCGCGACGAGGTTGCCCGCGACCGCGCCGGCGCCGTAGAGGAACAGGAGCCACGGCTCGGCGTCCTCGCCGGCGCCGAGGGCCCGCATGATCGGGACGGCGTACGCGTACAGGCCGTACCCGGCGGCCATGCCGAGGACGGTGAGCGGCAGGACGGCGACGACGCCGGGGTGGCGCAGGGCCGCGAGGCGCCGGCGGAGCGGGATCCGGGGGCCGCCGGGAAGCGCGGGCATAGCGGCGAACACGCCCCCGGCGGCGATCGCGCACAGGGCCGCGACCAGCGCGAGCGCGGCGTGCCAGTCGAGGGCCCGGGCGGCCAGGTTGCCGAGCGGGACGCCGAGGGCGGTGGCGACGGTGAGCCCGCCGATGACGACGGCGAGGGCGCGGGCCCGCTGGGCGGGGGCGACGAGCGAGGAGGCCACCGCGCCGGCGTTGGGGGTGAAGGCCGCCGCGCCGGACGCGGCGACGATGCGCGACACCATGAGGAGCGCGAAGTTCGGCGCCAGCGCCGAGCCGAGGTTGGCGAGCGCCAGCACGGCGAGGGCGGCGACGAGCAGCGCGCGGCGGGGGACGCGGGCGAGGACGGTCGCGAGGATCGGTGACAGGACGGCGTAGGTGACCGCGAACGCCGTGGCCGACTGACCGGCGGTCCCTTCGGACACGTGCAGGGAGGACGCCATCTCGGGGAGGAAGCCCGCGACGACGTAGGCGTCCGTCCCGACGGCGAAGGTGCCGAGCGCGAGGATGAGGGTGGAGTGCAGGCCGCGCGGGGCATCGGCCGGCGGCGCGGTGCGCTCGGCTTGGCGATGTATCGGGGTATTCAACGTCCCTGTTTCTTCCATGGGAGGGCCAGGACGCGTCCGGGCCGGAACGGGTCAGTCCGTGAGGCGGCTGTAGTTGCGGCGGGTACGGGCGGCGCCCTCGGGGGCGTTCTCCATCAGGTCGGCGATGGTGCGGTCGGCCAGCTCGCGGCGCCACGCCAGTTCGGCGCGGCGCATCATGGCGGAGATGCCGCAGGGGCCGTCGAACTCCCGCCCGGCGTCACGGCCGCCGGTTCCGCGCTGCCGGATCTCGGTGCAGCGGAACGCCTCGAGCGGCCCTTCGAGCGCGGTGACGACGTCCATCACCGTGATCTCCGCGGGCGGGCGGGCGAGGGACCAGCCGCCCCGCACCCCCGGGCCGGAGGCCAGGATTCCGGCCCGGGCGAGCGGCTGGAGGCGCTTCTTGAGGTACTCCTGCGGCAGGTCGAACCAGCCCGCCAGCCGCCGGATCGACACCGGCGCCCGGTCGTCCAGCCAGCCGAGCGTCACGCAGCAGTGCAGTCCCCATTCGACGCCTTCGCCCATCCGCATAACCGGGACTATACATGTCCCTGTTTACGCGGTCAGGCCCAGTGAGGCGATCAGGTCGCGCATCTCGTCCCGGTAGACGGCCGCCGGATCGTGGACGAGCGGGCGCAGGTGCCCGTAGATCTCCAGCGCGACCAGGCCGTGCATCCGCCCCCACGTGCGCAGGGTGACGGCGAGCGCCTCGGGCGGCAGGCCGGGGAACTCCTCCCGGACGTGGCGGACGAGCCCGGGGTCGAAGTCGTCCCAGGTGTAGCGGCGGCCGTCCGGCTGGAGCGCGGCGGCGGCCGGCCAGGCGGCGGCGACGAGGCCGACGAGGCCGGTGCAGGCGCGCAGCTCGGCGTCCTTGCCCGGGCCGTCCTCGGGCGCCCGGTAGCCGGGCACCGGGTCGCCGTAGATCAGCCGGAAGCCCTCGGGGTTGGCCACCGCCCACTCCCGCACGGCCTGCGCCCAGGCCATGATCCGGCCGCCCGGGTCGGACGCGGGGACGGCGTCGCGGGCGGCCTCCGCCGCGTCCACCACCGCGCCGTACACGTCGCCGATCAGCGTCGTGACCAGGTCGTCGCGGGTGGCGAAGTAGCTGTAGATCGCGCCGGCGGTCATGCCCATCTCGCGGGCGATGGCGCGCAGCGAGATCGCGTCCGGGCCGCCCTCCGCCATCAGCTTGAGCGCGATCGCCTTGATCTCGTCGCTGGCCTGCGCGCGCAGCCGGGCGCGGCGGCTCGGGGTCGGGTCGTTCACGCTTGACACTCTACAGCGTTGGACTACTGTACGGCGTGCTTGAACTGAACGGTGTGTATTAAATCAACGGCATGTAGGAGATGGCATGGAAACGCACCGGCTGCGGCTCGGGCTGCTGGCGTTGACGCAGCTCATCGTGGCTCTCGACTACAACATCGTGTACGTGGCGCTGCCCGGCATCGGGACGGCGCTCGGCTTCGGACCGTCGTCCGTCCAGTGGGTGGTCAGCGCCTACTCGGTCGGGCTCGGCGGGCTCCTGCTGTTCGGCGGGCGGGCCGTGGACCGGCTCGGCGCCCGCCGGATGTTCATGACCGGCCTGGCGCTGTACGGCGCCGCCTCGCTCGCGGGCGGCCTGGCGTCCGACGCGGGGACGCTCGTCGCCGCCCGCGCGGTGCAGGGCGCGGGCGGCGCACTGCTCACCCCGGCGACGCTCACCCTCATCTACCGGGGATTCGCCGAGGGCCCCGCGCGCAACAAGGCGCTCGGCGCCTGGGGGATGGCGGGCAGCGCGGGGCTCGCCGCCGGCTCCCTGCTGGGCGGCGTGCTCACCAACTACCTGGGCTGGGAGTGGGTGTTCTTCGTCAACGTGCCGCTGGCGCTCGGCTGCGCCCTCGCGGCGCCGCGGCTGCTGCCCGCCGATCCCGCCCGCGCGCCCGGCTCGTTCGACGTCCCGGGCGCGGTGCTGGCCACCGCGGGGTCGGCGCTGCTGGTGTTCGGGCTGGCGAGCGGGCCGGACGCCGGATGGGCCTCCCTTCGCGCCGCCGGATCGCTGGCCGCCGGCGCCGTCCTGCTCGCGGCGCTGCTCGCGGTGGAGGCCCGCACCCGCGACCCGCTCATCCCGCTGCGGCTGGCCCGCGGCCGCGGCCTCGCCACCACCATGATCGTGATCGCCGTCTTCCAGGGCACGCTCGGCGGCGGCTACTACATCCTGACCTCCTACCTGCAGCCCGTCCTCGGCTACAGCTCGCTGGAGGCGGGGCTGACGTTCCTGCCGCTCACGCTGGTCTGCATGCTCGCCGCGCTCAAGGCCACCCCGGTGCTGCTCGGACGCTGGGGCATCCGCACCACGCTCGCCGTCTCGACGATCGGGACCGGCGCGGGCATCGCCGCGATGGTCGCCGGCACCACGGCCGGCGGCGGCTTCTGGACGCTGCTGCCCGGCAGCGTCGTCTGGGGCCTGTTCGGCGGCGTCGCGTTCGTGACGCTGTTCGCGTCCGCGGGCGCGGGCGTCCCGCCGGAGCAGCAGGGCGTGACGTCCGGGATGGCCGGCAGCGCCAAGGAGATCGGCGGCGCCATCGGGCTGGCGGCGTTCGTCGCGATCGCGGGCGGGCCGGACGACCTCCTGCACGGCCTGCACGCCGCCGGATGGGTCGCCGCGGCCGCCACCGCGGCGGGCGGCCTGATCGCCCTCGCCCTCAAGCCCTCCCGTCCCGGCATCGGGGACCGGGAGCCCGTCTCTCTCGAAGGAGCCGTCAAGTGACCACCACCGACCTGATCAACGCCTACCTCGACGTCTGGAACGAGCGGGACGCCGCGGCCCGGGAGGCGCTGATGAAGTCCGTCCTCACCGGCGACTCGGTCTACAGCGACCCCGACTACGCGGGCCTGCGCGGGCACGCCGAACTGTCGGAGGCGATCGGGCGCGCCCAGGCGAACTTCGGTGACCTGCGCTTCGCCCTCGGCGACGTCATCGGCGCCCACCACGACCGGGCGCTGTTCACCTGGCGGCTCGGCACGGCGGCGACGGGCTACGACGTCGTCGAGTTCGACGGCGACCGCATCCGCAGCGTCGTCGGGTTCTTCGCATGAGCCGGAAACGTGACTGGGTCGCAGCCTGGACCACCGCGCCGCAACGCCCCGGCCCCAGCTTCGCCCCCAACCGGTCCGAACAGGGCCTCGGCGGACGAACGGTCCGCCAGACCGTCCGGCTCGGCACCGGTTCCGGGCGGCGCGGGTCAGGGGAGGGTGGACAGGTCGATGGTCGAGACGGCCGCGGCGTCGTGGTGGATCGCGTACCGGCCGCCGAACAGCGACGGCAGGTCGGCGAGCGGGACGAGGTGCGGGAAGTCGGCGGTCGCGACGCGCACGCGAAGGCGGTGACCTGCGGGGACGGTGGCGAACGCCGGGCGGATCTGGATGTCGTACCGGGTGACCTTCCCCGGCGCGACGGGACGCTGCGCCGCGCGGGTCAGCGGGTGGTACGGATACACCCAGCCGCCGGACGCGCCCTTCCAGCTGCGCGCGCCGTCGACCGCGCGCATCGAGCCCATGAGCGCGCCGCCGCTGAGGTCGGTGGACGTCCCGTCGGGTGCGACGTCCTCAAGGGTGAGCGCCCACAGTGTCTCCGGACGGGTGGACGCCGCGCGCAGTGTGACCCCGATCGGCCCGGCGAGCTTCAGTGGCTTGCCCATCGCCGGTGACGTGTAGGTAGTCTCGCCCGGTCCATTGACGGGTTTGCGCTGGGAGCCGGTGCAGGGCGAGGGGATGCCCGCGCTGGCGAAGAGCTGCGACAGCATTCCGGCGGCGAACTGGTCGGTGGACCGGGTGCACGGGTTCGACAGGCCGGTGAAAGCGATGGAGTCGGCCGGTTCCGCGCCGGTCGGTGCCGCAGAGGCCAGGCGTCCCTGCGAGCGCAGGAACATTCGAGTCGGGCGCGCCTGCGCAAGGGGGTAGTCGGCGGTGTCGTAGCGCTTTCCGCCGGGCTCGATCACATGGAAAGGGGTGGAGGTGGAAACGGTGCCGCGTCCCTTGAGCCAATGGTCGAACCAGTGCAGCTGGATTTCGTCGAGGTTCTGCCCGCTGCCCATGTTGCCGTGCGTCCACGGGCCGTAGAGCAGTTGATACTTGTCGGAGACGGGCTGGCCGGGCGTCATGGGCGCGGTCACCGGACGGCCCGCCGCCGCGTTCTGCAAGCCGCTGTAGAGGAGCGGTTCGCCGCGCTGGAAAACGTCGTAGAGCCCGCCGACGAGATAGACGGCGACGTCGTTGGCGACGATTCTGCGGAGGACGCTTTCGGGCGCCCGTTTCTTCCACCACGCGTTGTCATATCTGCGCGGACCATTGGTGAGCATGTCGCGGGCGATCGTCAGCTCGAACGGCCCGGCCTGCATCAGGTGCTCATAGGAGAGGATGAGCGCGGCCGTCGGGTCCTTGGGCAGTTCCAGGAACGGCGTGGCGACCCGCGTGACCCCGTAACCGAACACCAGGCCGAGCGGCGATTCGACGTTCAGCGCGCCGCCGCTGACGAACAGGTCGCGGTAGGGGTCCGCCGAGGCGGCCATCGGGAAGATCGCCTTGAGCGGGGAGTGCGGGCCGACCGCGGCGGCGGTGAACAGCTGGTCGATCGCCAGGTACGACAGGCCGAGCATACCGACCTTCCCGCTGGAGTTCGGCAGGCGTGCCGCCCAGTTGACGATCTGCGCCCCGGCCTGCGCCTCGGACGGCTCGAACAGGTCGAACTTCCCCTGCGAGCCGCCGGTCCCGGGGACGTCCACGACCAGCCCCAGGTAACCGCGTTCGATCAGGTACGGGTTGAGCCCGCCGGTGCCGGGGGAGCCGGTCTGCGCCGACGGCGTCTTGCCGTACGGGGTGAACCCGACGATGACCGGGAACGGGCCGCGCGCCGGCTTCCCGGTGCCCCGGTCGGTGGGCACGTGCAGGTCGGCGCGCAGCAGCGTCCCGTCCTTCAGCCGCAGCGTGAGGTTGCGCTGCACGGCGATGCCGTAGGGCGCCGCCGGCGCGGGAGCGGCCGGAGCCGGGGCGGCGAGCGCGGCGAGGGCCAGGATCAGGGAGCACACAACGGCGAAGCGGCGCATGGCGCGACTCCCGGGGTCGGAGGTGGTGCCTGAGCGGGACGCTAACAACCCGCGCGGCGCCCGGGAACCCCAAACGAACAAATATGTTCCTTTGATTTGCCACCCGGCCCTGGAGCTGCGAGCCGGTTCGGGAACGGTGCGCCCGAGTACCGGTGAGCGGGACGGTCTAGCCGACGGCCGGGGCACCGGGCCACCATGTGGTGTCATGGGCGAGCTGACGATTCCGGCGGTGTTGGGACGGGCGGCGGAGGCGTTTCCGGACGCCGAGGCCGTGGTGGACGGGGACGTCCGGGTGACGTTCGCGCAGCTGCGGGACCGGGTGCGGGAGGCGGCCGCCGCGTTCGCCGGCGCCGGGATCGAGCCGGGCGACCGGATCGCGATCTGGGCGCCGAACGGGCTGCCGTGGATCGTCACCGTGCTCGGCGCGATGGGCGCGGGCGCGACGCTCGTCCCGCTCAACACCCGGTACAAGGGCGACGAGGCGCGGTGGCCGCTGACCCGCGCCCGCGTGAAGATGCTGTTCGTCGCCGACGGGTTCCTCGGCATCGACTACCCCGGCATGCTCGGGGTCGATGAGACCGGCGCCTACCCGGGCCTGCCCGACCTGAAGGCCGTCGTCACGTTCAACGGCGACGAGCGGCCGGGCGTGACGTCGTGGTCCGGGTTCGTCGGCAAGGCCGTCCCGCTCGCGGACGCGGACGCGCGGGCCGCCGCCGTCCGGCCGGGCGACGTCGCCGACATCCTGTTCACGTCCGGGACGACCGGGCGGCCCAAGGGCGTGATGTGCACGCACGAGCAGAACATCCGGACGTTCGAGGCGTGGGCGGCGCGGACCGGCGTGCACGCCGGCGACCGGTACCTGATCGTGAATCCGATGTTCCATTCGTTCGGCTACAAGGCCGGCGTGATCGCCTGCGTGCTGAAGGGCGCCACGATGGTGCTCCAGCCGGTGTTCGAGGTGGCGGAGACGCTGCGGATCATCGAGGCGGAGCGGATCACGGTGCTGCCCGGCCCGCCGACGATCTACACCACGCTGCTGGACGCCCCCGGCCGCGGGGAGCGCGACCTGTCGTCGCTGCGGCTCGCGGTGACCGGTGCCGCCGACGTCCCGGTCGCGCTGGTGCGGCGGATCCGCGAGGAGCTGTTCCCGCAGGTCGTCACCGCCTACGGGCTGACGGAGTGCACCGGCACGGTGACCGCCTGCTCGGTGGACGACGATGACGAGACGATCGCGACGACCTGCGGCAAGCCCATCGACGACGTCGAGGTGAAGATCGTCGACGACCAGGGGGACGCGGTCCCGGCCGGTGCCGACGGCGAGGTCCTCGTCCGCGGCTACAACGTGATGAGCGGTTACCTCGACGACCCGGAGGCGACCGCCGAGACGATCCGGGACGGCTGGCTCGACACCGGCGACCGGGGCCGGCTCGACGAGCGCGGCAACCTGTCGATCACCGGCCGGTCCAAGGAGATGTTCGTCGTCGGCGGTTTCAACGTGTACCCGGCCGAGGTGGAGGACGTCCTCGCGCGGCACGACGCGGTCGCCGAGTCCGGCGTCATCGGCGTCCCGGACGCCCGCATGGGCGAGGTCGGCCGCGCCTACGTCCGGCTGCGCCCCGGCCGCACCGCGACGGCGGACGAGCTGGTCGCGCACTGCCGCGAGCGCCTCGCGAACTTCAAGGTCCCCAAGGAGGTCGTCTTCGTCGACGACCTCCCGAAGACCGCCTCCGGCAAGGTCCGCCGCGTCGAACTCAAAGAGCAGGCCGACGCCTGACTCGTTGACTTGCGGCGAGTCGTCGTTTTGAGCGGCTCCATAACGACGACTCGCCGCAACTCAACGGATTGCTAGAGGGCGGCGACGACGCGGGCTCGGTGGTGGGTGGGGGCGCCCCAGGCGGAGTGCAGGGCGCGCGCCTTGCGGATCCACAGCGACGGGTCGTACTCGTCGGTGTAGCCGATGGCGGCGTGCACCTGCAGGGCCGTCTTCGCGGCGAGGTACGAGGCGTCGGACGCGGCGACCTTCGCGGCGGAGGCGTCCCGCGCGAAATCCGCCGTCCCGTACGACAGCGCCGCGCCGTAGACCAGCGGCCGCGCGAACTCCAGTTCCACCATCGCGGTGGCGAGGTGGTGCTTGACGGCCTGGTACTCGCCGATCGGCCGCCCGAACTGCTGCCGCGTCCTGGCGTACTCGACCGAGACGTCCAGCAGCGCGCGGCCGAGCCCGATCTGCTGCGCGGCGCACAGCATCACGCCGAGGTCGGTGAGGCCGGACGGCGCGCCGTCGACCCGGAACAGGCGGCGGGCCGGGTCGAGGGACGCGACGCGCTCACCCGGCTGAACGGCGGACCCGTCGGCGGCGATGACCAGGTCGGCGACGTCGGCGTCCAGCGCGTGCGGGACGGCCATCGACACCAGCGCCTCGCCTTCGGCGATCCTCGCCCGCAGGTCGCCGTCGGTCACGACCTCGGCGGCGGCGAGCGTCTCGACGTACGGGCCGGGCGCGGCGGCGCGGCCCAGCTCCTCCATCGCGACGGCCAGCTCGACCGGCAGCGGTCCGATGCCGCCGTGCTCCTCCGGGACGGCCAGCGCGAACACGCCCGCCTCGGCGGCCTGCGACCACACCGCCCGGCCCGGAGCGGCGTCGCCCGCCGCCCATGCGCGGATCGCCTTGGCGGTGCCGGCGTCGGCCAGCAGCCGGCGCAGCGTCTCGCCGAACATCCGCTGCTCGGCGGAGAGAACGAACTTCACCGGGACCCCCTCGGGAGGCCGAGCAGCCGCTCGGCGATCACGTTGCGCTGGATCTCGTTGGTGCCCGCGTAGATCGGGCCGGCCAGGGAGAACACGTAGCCCTCCAGCCAGTCGGAGTCGAGCTCGCCGTCCGGGCCGAGCAGGTCGAGCGCGGTCTCGTGCAGCGCCACGTCCAGCTCCGACCAGAAGATCTTGTTGAGGCTGGACTCCGCGCCGATGTCGTCGTCCCGCGAGATCGTCTCGAAGCCCTTCAGCCGGTACGCGCGGGACCGGATCCACGCGTCCGCGACCCGGTCGCGCAGCGCGGTGTCGGCCGGGTCGGCGCGCTCCTTCCACAGCTCGACGAGCCGCTCGGTCGCGGCGGTGAACCGTCCGGGGCTGCGCAGCGTGAGGCCGCGCTCGTTGCCGGCGGTGCTCATCGCGACGCGCCATCCGTCGCCGGGGGCGCCGATGACGTCCTCGTCCGGGACGAACACCCTGTCCAGGAACAGCTCGGCGAACGCCGGCTTGCCGTCGAGGCGGCCGATCGGGCGGACCGTCACGCCCTCGGCGTCCAGCGGGAACATCAGGTACGTCAGGCCCTTGTGCCGCGACGACTCCGGGTCGGAGCGGAACAGGCCGAAGCCCCGGTCGGCGAACGCGGCGCGGGAACTCCACGTCTTCTGGCCGTCCAGCAGCCAGCCGCCGTCGGCGCGGGTCGCGGTCGAGCGCAGCGCGGCGAGGTCGCTGCCCGCGCCGGGCTCCGACCACGCCTGCGCCCAGATCACCTCGCCGGCCGCCATCGGCGGCAGGATCCGCGCGAGCTGCTCGGGCGTGCCGTGCTTGAGCAGCGTCGGGGCCAGCAGGTTGATGCCGTTCTGGCTGACCCGGCCCGGTGCGTTCGCCGCGTAGTACTCCTCCTCGAAGACCAGCCACTGGAGGAGCGAGACGCCGCGCCCGCCGTACTCCTCCGGCCACGACACGACACCGAACCGCGCATCGCCGAGCCGGCGCTCCCACGCGCGGTGCAGCGCGAAGCCCTCCTCGGTCTCCAGCGACGGCAGCGGCTCGGCCGGCACGTTCGCGCGCAGCCAGTCGCGCACCTCGGCGCGGAACTCCTCGTCCGCCGCCCCGAACTCAAGATCCATGCGGTGCCTCCTCGTCGTCCCCGGCGGCGGCGCGCCGCTCGTGCTCGACGACCACGCTTCTTTCTAACAACTGTTTGGTAGAGTAGCCGCCGCCGTCCACCGCCCCCGCCATCGCCTCCCGTCCAGCGGGACGCGTCGCGGGCCGGTGCCGCCGAATCCCGTTCTGGCGGCATCCGGTAAGAAGGTGCCGTGCCCGCACTGAGACTGGACGCGGCGGCCCTGCCGCCCGAGCTGGACGACCTGCGCCGGGACGTCCGCGCCTTCCTCGCCGAGGAGACCGCCGCCGGACGGATCGCCCCGCACGCCGACAACTGGCTGGCCGGCTGGGATCCGGCGTTCAGCCGGCGGCTCGGCGAGCGCGGCTGGATCGGGATGACGTTCCCGCGCGAGTACGGCGGGAGCGAGGCCGGGTCGCTCGCCCGGTTCGTCGTCACCGAGGAACTGCTGGCGGCGGGCGCGCCGGTCGCCGCGCACTGGATCGCCGACCGGCAGTCCGGGCCGTCGCTGCTGAAGTTCGGCACCGAGGAGCAGCGCCGCGCCTACCTGCCCGGCATCGCGCGCGGCGAGACCTCGTTCGCGATCGGCATGTCCGAGCCCGACTCCGGCTCCGACCTGGCGTCCGTCCGGACGCGCGCCGAGCGCGCGGACGGCGGCTGGACCGTCAACGGCACCAAGGTGTGGACGAGCGGCGCCCACCTCGCGGACGCCATGATCGCGCTGGTGCGGACGGGCCCGGCCGGGGAGAGCCGGCACGAGGGCCTCACCCAGCTGATCGTCGACCTGCGCTCGCCCGGCCTGCAGATCCGCCCGATCCGGCTGCTGACCGGCGAGCACCACTTCAACGAGGTCGTCCTCACCGACGTGTTCGTGCCCGACGACCGCGTCCTCGGCACGGTCGGCGACGGCTGGCGGCAGGTGACCAGCGAGCTGTCGTTCGAGCGCAGCGGCCCCGAGCGGATCCTCAGCACGTTCCCGCTGCTCGCGGCCGTCGCCGGGCGGCTCGCCGAACGCGGCGCCGACGCCGCCGACCGCGCCCGCGTCGGGATGGTCGTCGCGCGGCTGTGGGCGCTGCGGCGGATGTCCCTCGCGGTCGCCGCGCGGCTCGCCGCCGGGGACGCGCCCGCGACCGAGGCCGCCGTCGTCAAGGACCTCGGCACCCGGTTCGAGGGCGCGCTGACCGAGACCGTCCGGCTGCTCGCCCGCGTCGAACCCGATCTCGCGTCGTCCGATCCGCTCGCCCGTCTGCTGGCCCAGTCCGTCCTGCACGGTCCCGGGTTCACGCTGCGCGGCGGGACGAACGAGATCCTGCGCGGCGTCGTCGCCAAGGCGATGCTGGCCGGAGCAGGGGAGGCGCGATGAACGACGTCGTCGAGGCGCTGGTGTCCACGGTGGACGCGGTGTGCGCCCGGTACGCCGACCCGGAGCAGACCTGGAACCCGCGCCTGTGGGACGAGCTGGAAAAAGTCGGCGTGACGCTTCTGCCGGTGCCGGAGGAGCGCGGCGGCGCCGGAGCCGACCTCGCCACCACGGTCGAGGTGCTGCTCGCGGTGGGACGGCACGCGGCGGCCGTCCCGCTGGCTGAGACCGCGCTGCTGGCCGGGTGGCTGCTCGCCGATGCCGGCGCCGACGTCCCGTCCGGGCCGCTGACCGCCGCGCTCGCCGGATCCGACGTGACACTCCGGCAGGACGGCGACGCATGGAGGCTGTCGGGCACGCTGCCGCGCGTCCCGTGGGCCCGGCACGCGGAGGGCATCGCGGTACTGGCCGACGGCCATGTCGCGTACGTGGTGCGCGGCGGCTTCGAGGTGGAGGAGGGCGCGAACCTCGCGGGCGAACCGCGCGACACCGTCCACCTGCGCGACGCCGCTCCCGCGCAGGTGCTCGCCACGACGGCGACCGCGCAGGCGTTCCGGGAACGCGGCGCGCTCGGCCGGACGGCGCTGATGGCCGGCGCGATGGAGACCGCGACCGGCCTCGCGCTGCGCTACGCGGGCGAACGCGTCCAGTTCGGGCGCCCGCTGGCGAAGTTCCAGGCCGTCCAGCAGCACCTCGCCGAGATGGCGGGCGAGACGCTGATGGCGCGGGTCGCGGCGCAGGCGGCGGCCGCCGAGGGCACCGGCCTCGCCGTCGCGGCGGCGAAGGCGGCGGTGAGCGAGGCCGCCGGGACCGTGTGCCGGCTCGCGCACCAGGTCCACGGCGCGATCGGGTTCACCGACGAGCACGGCCTCCGGCACGCCACCACGCGGCTGTGGGCCTGGCGCGACGAGTCCGGCAACGAGGCCGAATGGGGCGAACGCCTCGGCGGCCTGGCCCTCGACGCGGGCGCCGGCCTCTGGCCCCTCGTCACGGGCGGGGACGCCTAGGGCACGGGCGGGGACGCCTAGGGGACGCGGGCGACGCCGCAGAACGCGTCGACCTCGGCGGGCTCGCCGAACGGCGACGGCTCGGGCCGCCACCGCGACACCGGGACCACGCCGGGCTCCACCAGCTCCAGGCCGTCGAAGTACGCGGTGATCCGCTCCGGTGGGCGCAGGTTGTAGGCGACCCCGCCGGCCTCCACGTACCGGGCGATCGCGCGGGCGCGGGCCGTCTCGTCCGGCCCGTCATCCTGCCCGCCGTCATCGTCCTCGCCGCCGAACACGTTCGTGCCGTCGTTGACGACGACGTAGCTGCCCGGCGCCAGCGCCTTCACCAGCTGCGCGAGGATCGCCTCCGGGTCCTCCTCGTCGGTCACGTGGCCGAGGATTCCGAGCAGCAGCAGCGCGACCGGCTCGCCGAAGTCGAGGGTCTCGGCCGCCTTCGTCATGATCGCGCCGGGCTCGCGGATGTCGGCGTCGATGTAGGAGGTGGTGCCCTCGGGGGTCGAGGTCAGCAGCGCGCGGGCGTGCGCCAGCACCAGCGGGTCGTTGTCGACGTACACGATCCGGGCCTCGGGCGCGACGCGCTGCGCGACCTCGTGGGTGTTGTCGACGGTGGGCAGCCCGGTCCCGATGTCGAGGAACTGCCGGATGCCCGCCTCGCCCGCCAGGAACCGCACCGCCCGGCCGAGGAACGCGCGCGAGTGCCGGGCGATGTCCACCTGGCCCGGGAAGATCTGGACGAACGCGTCGCCGACCTCTCGGTCGATCGGGTAGTTCTCCTTGCCGTCCAGCCAGTAGTTCCAGATCCGCGCCGAGTGCGGGACGGACGAGTCGATCTCCGGATGATCGGGCATGGAGCCTCCGTCGGGACGGGGAAGACCGGTCGCCCGCCAGTCTTCACCGCGATGCCGCGCCCGCCACCCCGGTTGGCCAAGATCGGCCGAGCGCGCGCCGGGCCCCGGGAGAACGCGTAGCCGTCGCGGATCGCGAACGCCGGCCCGTCCCCGTCCACCGTCACTCCGTCCGCGACGCCGAGTCGGGCACGCCGCCGGGTGCGGTGTCGGTGAGGGCGGCCGCCGCGCGCTGGAGCGCGATCGCGCGGGCGTCGTCCGGCTCCGGATCGGGACGCATGCCGCGCAGCAGCAGCTGGACGGTGAGGACGGTGAGCGGCAGCCCGGTCCGCTCCGTGACGCCGGCGGCCCGGGCCATCGCGGCCTCGCGCTGCCCGGCGGCGATCGTGGCGTGCACCAGCACCGCCGCCAGCGACTCGGCGGGCTCTCCGGCCGTAATCTCGCCGCGCCGCTGCCCGGCCGCCAGCACCTCGCTCAGCGCGAGCACGGGGTTCGGGACATCCTCGCCGAGATGGTCCGACAGGCGTTCGGGCCGGTCGGCGATGCCGCGCATGATCGCGTCGCGCAGCGGGCCGGGCGCCGGCGCCGCGCGGCGCAGGGCCGTGAAGGCGTTGCCGACGATCACGCTGGTCCCCGCGCCGCTCGCCAGGCCCGTGCGGCAGGCGTCGGCGAACGCCGCGCAGGTGGCGATGGCGGCCTCCAGGACCACCTCGTCCTTGCTGGGGAAGTAGGTGAAGAACGTGCCCCAGCTGACGCCGGCGGTGGCCACGATGTCCTCGATCCGGGCGGCGTCGACCCCGACCCGCTCGAACTCGGCGATCGCCGCCGCGTAGACGCGGCGGCGCGTCTCGATGGCGCGGGCCTGGCGCGGACGGCGGGCGGTCGGCATGCGGGAACCCTCTGGTGCGGCGGGCCGGACGGTTCTATTCTGCCAAAGTTGATGCGCATCAACTTTTGGAGGCGCCGATGATCACGCGTTTGGCGGCACTGCCCGGCCGGCTCGCCGAATCCGGCCGGGTGCGCGCGCTGCGGATGCTCTGGGGCGCCGGCAAGGGCTGGACGGCGGCGGTCGCCCTGCTGGTCGCGGCCAACGCGGTGCTGCCGAACGCGAGCCTGGTCGCCCTCGGCTACGCGGTCGGGCGGATCCCGGCCGCTGCCGCCGCGCACCTGCACGGCGCCCCCGGACGCGCCCTCGCCGTCGCGTTGCTGGTCGCGGGCCTGGTCTACGCGGCGACGCTGCTGACCGGCCCCTACCAGGAGTGGCTCAGCGCCTGCGTGAAGGCGCGCCTGGTGGACGACCTGCAGAGCCGTCTCATGGCGGCCGTCAGCGGGCCCGTCGGCGTCGCGCACCTGGAGGATCCGGAGACCCAGAACCAGCTCGAACTGGCCAAGGGAAGGTTAACCGGCCACGTCCCGGCGGACGCGCCGGTCGCGCTCGCCTCGGCCGCCGGGTCCCGGCTCGCCGGGATCGCGGCGTGCGCGGTGCTCGCCACCTTCCGGTGGTGGCTCGGCCTCGCGCTGCTGGCCGTCTGGCTGCTGATCCGGCGCCCGCTCCGGAAGATCGTCCTCACGCAGATCGTCGGGTTCCGGACGAAGGCCGAGGTGCTGCGGCGCGCCTGGTACTTCCTGTACCTGGCGATCCGTCCGACCGCCGCGAAGGAGTTGCGCGTCTTCGGCCTCGGCGACTGGACGATCGACCGGTACCGCGAGCACTGGGCGCGCGGCATGGCGACGACCCGGGAGAGCTACGCCCGGCTCGGCCGCCGCGCCTACCTGCTCGCCGGCGTGGTCCTCGCCGTGTACCTCGTCGCGTGCGGCACCCTCGCGTACGCGGCCCTGCACCACCAGATCGGCCTGCGCGAGCTGTCGGTCATGCTGCCGCTGCTGCCCGCCACCATGTACGCGGGCACGGTCACCACCGGCGACATCTCCGCCGAGTGGATGGTCTCCGCCCTGCCCGACCAGGCCGCGCTGGAGACGCGCCTGCACGCCGCCCGCGCGGAGCTGAGCGGCGGCCGGGACGCGGCCGGCCTGCCCGAGCGCGGCATCCGGCTGGAGGGTGTCCGCTTCGCCTACCCCGGCGGCGAGCCGGTGCTGGACGGCCTCGATCTGGACGTCCCGGCCGGACGCTCCACCGCGATCGTCGGCGTGAACGGCGCCGGCAAGACCACGCTGGTCAAGCTGCTCGCCCGCATGCACGACCCGACCGGCGGGACCATCACCGTGGACGGCGTCCCGCTCCGCGATCTGGACCCGGCGCGCTGGCAGCGCCGCTTCGCCGCCGTGTTCCAGGACTTCAACCGCTATCCGCTGACGCTCGGCGAGAACATCGCGCTCGGCGCCGTCGAGCACGCCGCGGACGAGGACGGACGCGCCCGCGCTGCCGAACGCGCCGGCGCCCTCGCCCTCGCCGAGGAGATCGGCTGGGACACCGTCCTGTCCCGGCAGTACGCGGGCGGAACGAACCTGTCGGGCGGGCAGTGGCAGCGCGTCGCGCTCGCCCGCGCGCTGTTCGCCGTGGAGCACGGCGCGAAGCTGCTCGTCCTGGACGAGCCGACCGCTTGGTTGGACGTCCGCGCCGAGGCCGCGTTCTTCGACCGGTTCCTCGACCTCACCCGCGGCCTGACGTCCATCGTCATCTCGCACCGCTTCTCGACCGTGCGCCGCGCCGACCGGATCTGCGTGCTGGACGGCGGCCGCCTCGCCGAGCAGGGCTCGCACGACGAGCTGATGGCGGCTGGCGGGATCTACGCGGAGATGTTCCGTCTCCAGGCCGCCCGCTTCCACGCCCCGGAGGAGGACGCATGACGAGGGTCCGCCGCACGTTCCGCGTCCTGGTCGCCGATGGGTTCCGCGCGGCGCCGCGCCCGATGGCCGTCGCCGCGCTGACCACCCTCGCGACGGCACTCACGCAGGTCACCTACCCGATCGGCATCCGCACGATGGTCGACGCACTGGCGCGGCACGACGTGTCCGGCGAGATCGCCGGGACGGTCACCGTCGCCGTGCTGTTCACCCTGTCCTGGACGCTGATGATCGTGTCGGCGGGACGGCTGATCGCGCTGACCGACGAGGTGTCGGTGTGGCTGTCGGCCCGGATCGCCGGGCTCGTCAACGCCGTCCCCGGCCTGGAGCACTTCGAGCGGCCCGACTACCTGACCGAGCTGGAACGGCTCGAACGGCGCCGCCCGATGCTCGCCGCCGGGCCCCGGCAGGCGCTCACCCTCGCGTCCGTCGCCGTCCGGACCGCCGGGATCGCCGTGCTGCTGGCGACCGTTTACTGGCCGCTCGCCCTGCTCCCGCTCGCCGGGCTGCCGCCCTACCTCGCCGACAAGCGATCCGTGAAGCTGCGCGAGCGCGCCGAGTCCGCCGTCGCGGCCGAGCGGCGGCTCGCGGGGGAGCTGTTCGAACTGGCCGCGACCGCCGGGCCCGCCAAGGAGCTGCGGACCTACGGCCTCGGACCCGAACTGCGCGCCCGGCACGACCGGCTCAGCGCCACGGCCCGCCGCGCGACCGTCCGCGCCGCGTCCGCCGGCGCGCTGTGGAGCGCGCTCGGCTGGTTCCTGTACGCCGCCGCCTTCTCCGGCGCGATCGCGCTCATCGCCGTCCGGGCCGCGCGCGGCGACGCGTCGGCGGGCCAGGTCGTCCTGGCGGTCAGCCTGCTGCGGCGCGCGCAGCTCACCGTGTCGCAGGCGTCCAACGCCATCGGCCAGATCGTCACCACGGCGTTGGCCGCGCAGAGCCTGCTGTGGCTGGAGGACCACGCGGACGCGCAGCGCTCCCCGGGCGCGCCCGCGCCCGACCGGCTCGACCACGGCATCACGCTGGAGAACGTCGCGTTCACCTACCCCGGCACCGACGCGCCCGTCCTGCGCGACGTGGACCTCACCCTGCCCGCCGGCGGCACCGTCGCGCTGATCGGCGAGAACGGCGCCGGCAAGACCACGCTGGTCAAGCTGCTGACCGGCATGTATCCGCCGACGGGCGGGCGCATCCTGCTGGACGGCGCCGACCTGGCGGCCGTCGACCGCACCGCGTGGCGCGCCCGCACGTCCGCCGCCTTCCAGGACTTCGTGAAGTGGAACCTGCTCGCGGGCGAGACCGTCGGCATCGGCGACCTGCCTCGCCTCGGCGACGAGGACGCCGTCCGCACCGCCCTCGACCGCGCCGCCGGGACCGGCGTCGTCGACGAGCTGCCGGCCGGGCTCGACACCCCGCTCGGCCGGTCGTTCCAGGGCGGCGCCGACCTGTCCGGCGGGCAGTGGCAGAAGCTCGCCCTCGGGCGCGCGATGATGCGCGACCGCCCGCTGCTGCTCGTCCTGGACGAGCCCACCGCCGCCCTCGACGCGCCCACCGAGGACGCGCTGTTCCGCCGCTACCTCGACGCCGCCCACCGCACCGCCGCCGGGACGGGCGCGATCACGGTCCTGGTGTCGCACCGCTTCTCGACCGTCCGGATGGCCGACCTCATCGTCGTCATGGACGGCGGCCGGGTCGTCCAGGCCGGCGACCACGCCGCCCTCCTCGCCGAGGGCGGCCTGTACGCCGAGCTGTTCGAGCTTCAGGCCCGCGCGTACCTCTAGGGGAGCCTCTAGGGGAGCCGGACGCCGACGAGCTTGGTGAGCAGCCGGTCGACCTGCCGGTCCAGCGGCTCCCATGAGGCATCCGGCTGGTTGAAGCGCATCGAGACCGCGCCGTGCACGGCCGCGCGCAGGTCGAGCGAGACGGCCGCCGCGTCACCGGCCGGGGCCAGGCCCTCGTCCATGCACCGCTGGACGGCCGCCGAGGTGCGCTTGCCCAGCTCCATCTTGAACGACACGTCGCACCGCTGGTTGACCGCGCTCTCGTGCAGCACCTTGTACAGGCCCGGGTGCTCGTACGACCAGGTGCCCATGACCTGCACGCGCGCGCGCAGCCCGCCGACCGGGTCGCCGGCGGCTGCCTCGGCCTCGTCGCAGGCCCGGACCAGGTCGGCGTGGCTGCGCTCCATCGCGGCGAGGACCAGCGCGTCCCGGTCGGCGAAGTGCAGGTAGACCGACGTCGCCGCGATGCCGACCTCCCGGGCCACCGCGCGCAGCGACAGCGCCTCGTCGTCGCCCAGCTCGTCCAGCAGCCGCAGCGCGGTGGTGACGATCTCCTCGCGCAGCCGTTCGCCCTCGCCCCGCCGGTTCCGCCCGCGCGAGGGCCGCGTCGTTCCCATGCCCGCCATTCTATTCGGACGACCGTTGCGCTACAGTCGTAGCGCTACAACTGTTCAGTCAACGGAAGGGCGCACCATGTCCACCACGACCGCAGCCACGGCTCCGCACGACACCGAGGCGACCGCCGCGAACGACAACGGAATGTTCTGAGGCGGCCATGAGCACCGAAACGGTTCCCGGGCGGCGGGACGGCACGGAGCGGACCGCGCCCGACGCGCGGCGGTGGTGGGCGCTGGCCGCCGTCGCCACCGCCCAGCTCATGATCGGCATCGATATGACGATCATGAACATCGCGCTGCCGTCGCTGCAGCGCTCCCTGCACCTGTCCGACCCGGGCCGGCAGTGGGTGATCACCGTCTACGCGCTCGGCTACGGCGGCCTGCTGCTGCTCGGTGGCCGGCTGTCGGACCTGATCGGCCGCCGCCGCGCGCTGCTCATCGGCCTGACCGGGTTCGCGCTGGCGTCCGCGCTCGGCGGCGCGGCCCCCAGCCCCGGCCTGCTGCTCACCGCGCGCGCCGCCCAGGGCGTCTTTGGCGCCCTGCTCACCCCGTCCGTGCTGGCCACACTCGCCGCGACGTTCCCCGCCCCGGCCGAGCGCGGCCGGGCGTTCGGGATCTACGGGACGGTGATGGGCAGCTCCTCCGGACTCGGCGTCGTGCTCGGCGGCGTCCTCACCGACTACCTCGACTGGCGCTGGTGCATGTTCGTGAACGTGCCGATCGCGGTCGCCGCCGGGACCGGCGTGCTCTACGCGGTCCGCCCGGTGCCGCGCGCGGCGGGCGTGAAGGTCGACGTCGCCGGGGCGCTGCTCGCCACCGCCGGGCTGATGGGCCTCGTCCTCGGCTTCGCGCGGGCGGAGCCGGACGGCTGGGGCGCCGCCACGACCGTCGGACCCCTGGCGGCCGGTGTCGCGCTGCTCGCGGCGTTCGTGTGGACGCAGACGAAGGTGACCGGGCCGCTGCTGCCGCTGCGGGTCGTCCTCGACCGGCGGCGCGGCGGCTCCTACCTGGCGGTCCTCGGCCTTTCCGTCGGGATGTTCGCCGCGCTGTTCTTCCTCACCTTCTACCTGCAGAACGTGCTCGGCTACTCGCCGGTGCGGGCGGGCGTGGCGTTCCTGCCGCTCACGGCCGGGCTGATGATCGGCGTGCGGGGGGTGAGCCGGCTGCTCATGCGGGCACCGGTGCGGGCGCTGCTGGCCCCCGGCCTGTTGGTGATCGCCGCCGGGCTCGCGCTCCTCGGGACCGCGCGGGCCGACGGCGGCTACTGGACGCACGTCCTGCCGGTGTTCCTGCTGGTCGGGCTCGGCACCGGCTGGGTGCTCGTCACCGCCAACAGCACCGCCACGCTCGGCGCCGGCCCCGACACCGCCGTGGCCGGCGCGACCGTCATGACGTCGCAGCAGATCGGTGCGTCCCTCGGCACCGCCCTGCTCAGCACCGTCGCCGGGACCGCCGCCGCGCACTACCTGCGGGCCCACCCCGGCGCGGCGGCGCGCGCGGCGGTGCACGGCTTCGACGTCGCGAGCCTCGGCGCGGCGGGCGCGCTGTGCCTCGTCGCGGCGGCGGTGTTCCTGATCACCGGCCGGGCGGGCGCCGCCCGGCCGTCATGAGGTCTCCTCCTGCTCCTCGTCCTCGTAGGCGGCGCCGGACAGGCCGTAGCGCTCCTGGTCGGAGGGGCGCGGGGCCTCCGGCCCGTCGCGGCCGAGGCGCAGCATCCGGGAGATGCGGACGGTGCGGAACTCCCGCCCCGCCGCCGTGAACGCGTGCCCCGTCGCCCGCTCGATCTGCTCGGCGGCCCGCTCCCACTCCGCGAGCTCCTGCGGCGCGGGCGGGTCGCCCTGGAACTCGCGCAGCCGGGGCAGCAGGTCGCCGAAGTAGCGGGCCAGCCGGCGGCGGGTCTGCTCCGGGTCGTCGCCGCCGGTCAGCGGCGCCCAGCCGTCCTCCTTGACCTCGACCGCGATGAACGTCGGCGGCAGCAGGATCACCCCCGGATGCGCCAGCACCGCGTGCCGCGCCTCGGTCTGCACCATGTCGGGGACGGTGCCCGGCACCGGCATGTGGCCCACCAGGTTCAGCCGCAGCTGCGCCTCCCACTGCCCGGCCGGCGCCGCAGGCTCCAGCAGGTGGCCGCGCAGCGTCCCGTCACCGCAGGCGCCGGGCGTGTCGGTCGGCCGCGGCGGCTCCATCACCCGGTCGCCGAGCAGCGTGTACTTCTCCACCCGGATGATCCGGTAGCGCCGGTCGCCGATCTCCCACTCGTCCTTGGGGAGCTGCTCGCCCTCCTCGGGGTCGAGGCGGTCGGCCACCGCGAGCATCGCGTCCGCGAGGCCGGATCCGTCCGGGAGGCCGGGCGCGTCCGCGGGTGCGTGCCCGCCGGTCGCCGCCTCCCGGCGCAGGTCGGCGGCCAGTCCGTAGCGGGCGGCGGACGGGTCGGCCGAGCCGAGGCGGCCGATGCGCCACTCGGCGCCGGTCTGCACCGCGTACCCGAAATCGGGCGAACCGGCCGGGAGGAGCTTGGGGTAGGCCAGGATCGCGTCGCCGATCTCGCGGTCGCGCACGGCCGCGACCGGATCGAGGGAGGCGACCAGGTTGATGTGGTCGAACCCCGGCATCAACGGGAAGGTCATGCCACTCATATTCGGTACGCGGGGCGCGGCCCGCAGCGGATTCCGCGGAACCGGACGGCCACTGACATGCGACTTCTCCTGGTCAGCGGCTTATGTCCGACAGGTGAGGCGGAGCTCACCGGACATTCCTCCCGGCGGCCGACTCGGCGCGCGCGACCGCCGCCGTTCCGGCGGGGCCCCGTCTAGACTGGTGGCCGGATCGAGACCGGGGGATGAGGCGATGGTCCCGGATGCCCGCGACACGGCCGGTGCCGAGGCGGCCCGCGCCGGCCCGTCCGAGGCCGGCACCGCTCAGGCCGACAGGGCGCTGTTCGGCGCGCTGGTCACCGAGGTGCCCTTCGGCGTCGCGTTCCTCGACGCCCGGCTCCGCCTGCGCCGCGTCAACGCGGCCCTGCGCGCGCTGCTGCGCGTCGGCGATGCCGGGGAGGGCGGCCGCAACGGCACCGACCTGGACGGACGGCCGCTCGGCGAGGTGCTGGACGGCGAGTTCGCCGCGGCCCTCGAACCGGCGCTGCGCGGCGTCCTGGCCGACGGCCGCGCGGTCACCGGCCTGGAGGTGCGCGCCCCCGTGCCCGCGACCGCAACCGAGGCCGGTTCCGCGCCCGCCGCCGCGTCCGAACCCGGCGGTACGGACGCGGACGCGCGCGGCGAGCGGGTCTGGGTCTGCGCGTGCCTGCCGGTCCGCGGATCCGGCGGCGCGACGCTGGGCGCGGCGCTGATCGTCCAGGACGAGACGGTCCGCCGCGCGGTGGAGGAGGCCATCACCCGCCGCACCGAGCGGTACCGGTCGCTGGTCGAGGCGACGACGCCGGTGGTGTGGACGACCGCGGCGGACGGCTCCGCCGGCGAGGACGCGCCGCACTGGCGCGCCGTCACCGGCCAGAACCCGGAGGACTACGCGAGCGGCGGCTGGCTCGCCGCCGTGCACCCGGAGGACTACGACCGCGTCGCCGCCGAGTGGCGCGACAGCATGCGCGACGGGCGCGTCCTGGAGGTGGACTGCCGCGTCCTCACCGGGTCCGGCGGGCGCCGGCACTTCGAGGTGCGGGCGGTCCCGATCCGGCGGGACGGCGAGGTCATCGAGTGGGTCTGCGCCGGCACCGACGTCACCGGCCGCCGCGACGCCGAGGAGATGCGCGGCCGGCTCACCGGCCAGTTGTCGGCCGCCGCGCTGCGCACCGCCCGGCTCCAGCAGGCCACCTCGATGCTCGCGGAGGCGCTGACCGTCGGCGAGGTCGTGCGGGTCATCGTGGAGGTCGGGCAGTCGGCGGTCGGCGTCGACCACTGCACGGTCGCGCTGCTGGACGACGGCAAGGCGTGGCTCGCCCCCGTCGCCCCGGCCGAACCCCCGCCCGCCGCAGGAACCGCCACTGGGGCCGCCACCGGTTCCGGCGGCGATGAGGAGGACCGCGAACGCGCCTCCGGGGCCGTGCCGACGTGGCCGGACGTGGTCGCCGTCACCGACCCGACCGTGATGTCGGCGGCGGCGCGCGAGGGCCGCCCGTTCGTCGCCGAGAACCCCGCGGAGCTGCGGCGGCTGCTCGGCGAGGACGCCGCCGCGCAGGAGATGCGGCGCGGCCCCGGCGAGCAGGCGTGGGTGGCGCTGCCGCTGCTGGCGGCGGGCGCGGCGATCGGCGTGCTGCGGTTCGCCTTCACCCGGACGCGGTTCCTCACCGAGGACGAGCAGGTCTTCCTGGAGGCGCTGGCCGGGCAGTGCGCGCTGGCGGTGGAGCGGGCGATCCTGTTCGAGCGCGAGCACCGCACCGCCGAGCAGTTGCAGCGCAGCCTGCTGCCGGGCGATCTGCCGAGCTCCCCGGAGCTGCGGATGGCGGCGCGCTACGACCCGGTGACCCGGCACGTGCAGGTCGGCGGCGACTGGTACGACGTGTTCAAGCTGCCCGGCAACCGGCTCGCGGTCGTCGTCGGCGACGTGATGGGCAAGGGCGTGCTGGCCGCCGCGATCATGGGCCGGATCCGCAACGCGCTGCGCGCGCTCGCGCTCACCGACCCGCAGCCCGCCGCCGTGCTGTCCGGCCTGGACCGGCTGTTCACCGCCACCGAGGACGCCGAGCAGTTCACCACCGTCGCCTACCTGGTGATCGACCCGGCGACCGGGCAGGGCCTGTACACCAGCGCCGGGCATCCGCCGCCGCTGCTGCTGCCCGCGGACAGGCCGCCGGAGCTGAGCGACGTCGAGGCCGGCACCCCGCTGGGCTGGCCCAGCCACCGGCAGCAGACGAGCTTCTCGCTGGCGCCCGGCGACACCGTCGTGCTGTACTCCGACGGCCTGGTGGAGAACCGCAGGCGCGGCGTCGACACCGGGCTCGACGACCTGGTCGCGGCGGCGGCGGAGATGCCGCCGGGCGGGGCCGCCGATCCGGCCCGGCTCGTCGACCACCTGGTCGCGCGGCTGCTCGCCGGATACGAGCAGTCCGACGACGTGACCCTTCTCGCACTGCACGTTCCGGCCACGGGTGAGTAGGGGAGCCCGGTCCGCCGGGTATGGCCCCTGCGGGGAGGACACCATGGAAATCGAAATGATCGTCGAGATCCCGCGCGGATCCCGCAACAAATACGAGATGGACCACCGGCTCGGGCGCATCCGCCTGGACCGGATGCTCTTCACCTCGACGCAGTACCCGGTCGACTACGGCTACATCCCCGACACGCTCGCCGAGGACGGCGATCCGCTGGACGCGATGGTCCTGCTGGAGGAGCCGACGTTCCCCGGCTGCCAGGTGTCGGTGCGCAGCGTCGGCGTGTTCTGGATGCACGACGGCGGCGAGCCCGACGCCAAGATCCTCACGGTGCCGGCGCGGGACGTCCGCTACGAGTCCATCCGCGAGCTGTGCGATGTGCCCAAGTACTTCCTGGACGAGATCGCCCATTTCTTCGACATCTACAAGAATCTGGAACCCGGCAAGGACACCGACGTGCGCGGCTGGCAGGACGGCGCCGTCGCCGACCAGGAGATCGGCCAGTCGATCGAGCGCGCCGCCGACGCGCACCTCGCGAGCTCGCCCTAGCCGCCCGGCGCCCGGGACTCGGCGGTTTCGCGTGCCGGCATGTCACGATCCGGGCGGGCGTCCCGTCCTCGGTGGTGAGGGCGGGCGTGCGTGCCCGGTCGTGAGAGGCTGAACGATCATGTCTGATGTCTTCGAGGAGCACCGCAACCTGCTGTTCGCGGTCGCCTACCGGATGCTCGGCACCGCCGCGGACGCGGAGGACGCCGTCCAGGACGCGTGGATCCGCTGGTCCGCCGCGGACCGCGCGGACGTCCAGGATCCCAAGGCCTATCTCGTGCGGATCACCACGAACGTGGCGCTGGACCGGCTGCGGTCCGCGCGGGCGCAGCGCGAGACCTACGTCGGCCCGTGGCTGCCGGAGCCGATGCTGACCTCGCCGGACGTCGCGGAGGGCGCGGAGCTGTCGGAGTCGGTGTCGATGGCGATGCTGGTCGTGCTGGAGACCCTCAGCCCGCTGGAACGCGCCGTCTTCGTGCTGAAGGAGGTGTTCGGCTACCCGTACGCGGAGATCGCGCGGGCGCTGGACCGGACGGAGGCGTCGGTGCGGCAGCTCGGCACCCGGTCGCGCAAGCACGTCGAGGCGCGCCGCCCCCGCTTCGAGGCCGGTGCCGCCGAGCGGCGCGCCGCGACCGAGCGGTTCTTCGACGCGGTGGTCGGCGGAGACGTCAACCGGCTCATGGAGAGCCTCGCCCCGGACGTGACGATGTGGACCGACGGCGGCGGCAAGGTGCGCGCGCCGAAGAAGCTGGTGCACGGCGTCGACCTGGTCGGCCGTTTCCTCTCCGGTATCCGCGACCGCCCGTACGAGGGCGTCGACCCCAGCGAGTGGCGGATGCGCCGCGTCGAGATCAACGGCGCGCCGGCCCTGGTCGTGGACGGCCCGGACCGCCCGATGAGCGCGATCACCGTCGCCGTCGGCGACGATGGGCGCGTCGAGGAGATCCACATGGTGGCGAACCCGGACAAGCTCCGCGCGATCGCCGAGGGCCGCACCCTGGAGATGTGACCGCCCGGCCGCCCGCTGCCGCCGCGGTGGCGCCCCTAGCGGTCGGCGCCGCGGCGCCTGCCGCCGAACATCCTCGGCGGCGGGCCCGCGGTCGTCGCCGGGGTCGGCACGGGACGCACCGTCGCGTACGCGTCCGGCGCCGGGTCGTCGACCGCGTCCGACGGGGTCAGCCGGACGACCCACGACTCGTCCGCCCAGGTCTCCAGCTGGCCCTCGTGCGTGCGGGCGTTCAGCCGCTCCTTGGCCAGCAGCGGCGCGACCTCGTCCCACAGCTCGGTGCCCGGCTCGACCGGCGCGCAGTCGGCGGTGAACGTGACGAGCCGGCCGCCCTTGTCCTTGCTGCGCAGGATGACGGTGACCCGGCCGGTCTCGGGCAGGCCCGGCAGCGGCTGCTCGCCCTCCCCGCCGGTCAGCACGTACGCCGACCCGTCGTGCCAGACGTGCCAGGCGGCGCGCGGCTGCGGCAGCCCGGGCAGGTCGAGCCAGAGCAGCCCGGACTTCTTCGCCGCCTCTTCGACCAGCGCGCGGTTCAGCTCACCCACGCGGAAAGCGTCTCACACCGCCGGATAGCATCCGCGTCATGCAGCGGTCTCGACGTACCACCCTCGCGGTCCCCGGCAGCAATCCCCGGTTCATCGAGAAGGCGCAGGGGCTCCCCGCCGACGAGATCTTCCTGGACCTGGAGGACGCCGTCGCGCCGTCCGCCAAGGAGGGCGCGCGCAAGACCGTCGTCGCCGCGCTCAACGACGGCGACTGGACCGGCAAGGTCCGGGTCGTGCGGATCAACGACCTGGAGACGCACTGGGCGTACCGGGACGTGATCGAGGTCGTCGAGGGCGCGGGCGCGAACCTCGACGCGGTCATGCTGCCGAAGGCGTCGGACGCCGCGCACGTCCAGTGGCTGGACCGGCTCCTCACCCAGATCGAGCGGGCGATGGGGTTCGAGCCCGGCCGCATCGGCATCGAGGCGCAGATCGAGGACGCCAAGGGCATGGTGAACATCGACGCGATCGCCGCGTCGTCGCCGCGCCTGGAGTCGCTGGTGCTCGGGCCCGGCGACCTGATGGCGTCCATCAACATGAAGACGCTGGTGGTGGGGGAGCAGCCGCCCGGCTACACCGAGGGCGACGCCTACCACTACATCCTGATGCGGATCCTGATGGCCGCCCGCGCCAACGACCTCCAGGCCATCGACGGCCCGTACTTCAACGTCCGGGACGTGGACGCGTTCACCCGGGTCGCGAAGCGGTCGGCCGCGCTCGGGTTCGACGGCAAGTGGGTGCTGCACCCGTCCCAGATCGAGGCCGGGAACGCGGTGTTCTCCCCGTCGCAGGACGACTACGACCACGCCGAGCTGATCTTGGACGCCTACGACCACTACATCACCGTCGAGGGACGCGGCGCCGCCACCCTCGGCGACGAGATGATCGACGAGGCGTCCCGGAAGATGGCGCTGGTCGTCGCGGCCAAGGGACGCGCCGCCGGCATGGCGCGCACCAAGCGCTTCGACCCCCCGGGCACCTGACGGGACGTACCATTCGTCCCACACGGGGAAGCCGTCGCGGGAGGGGACCAGGTGCCGGAACCAGCGGACGAGAAGGGCTGGGCTCCGCTCGACCCCGGCATGTCGGGCGAGGCCCCGGCCCCGCCGCCGCAGCAGCAGCCGCTGCCGCATGCACCCGGTCCGGTGCCGCAGCCGCCTGTCCCGCAGCCTCCCGTGCCGCAGGCGCCCGCCGCGGGGTGGACGTGGCCCGCCGGCCAGGGCGCGCACCAGGCACCTCCCGCCCCGATGCACCCGCCCTATGGCGGCGCTCAGCCCTATAACGGTGCCCCGCCCTACCAGGGGCAGTACGCCGCGCCGCACCAGCCGGCCTACGGGCCGCCGCCTTACGGTCCCTATGCGCCGCAGGGCTTCGCGGGCTACGGTCCGCCGCCCCCGAAGGGGCCGTGGACGGTCGCGCCGCCGCCCGGCACCCCGTTCCACCGGATGGCGCGCACGTCGCTGCACCGCTGGTGGCGGCCGCTCACCGGCACCGTCGCGATCGTCGTCGCGGGCATGGCGCTGGCGATCGGGATGGTGATCGCGGGGATCGTCGTCCGGGTCGTGGCGACCGGCGGCGCGCCCGACACCTCCGGCTCCGACGCCGACACGGTCTTCGGGAACTCGACCGCCGACCTGGCGTTCAACCTGGCCACGATCGCGATCTTCCTGCCGATGGCGCTGCTGGCCGCGTGGCTGCTGCAGCGGCGCAGGGCCGGCACCCTGATGTCGGTCGCCGGCCGGGTGCGCGGGCGCTGGCTGCTGACCTGCTGCGGGCTGGCGCTGGCGTTCTGCGCCGTGTCGTACGCGTCGTCGATCATCGCCGGCGCGTTCGTGGACGACACCTCCTCGGGCGGCGAGCACTGGGTCGGCTGGGGCCGGTTCGTCCCCGCCGCCATCGTGATCGTCCTGCTGGTGCCGCTGCAGTCGTCGGCGGAGGAGGTCGTCTTCCGCGGCTGGCTGCTGCAGGCCGTCGGCGCCTGCACGCTGGAGAACCGCACCGGACGGGTCGGACGCGCCCTCAGCGCCGTCTTCCGCACCCCGTGGCCCGGGATCGTCATCGGCTCCGCCGCGTTCACGTCCCTGCACGGCTACACCGGCTGGGGCATCCTCGACATCTTCGTCTTCGGCGCCGTCGCGGCCTGGCTCGCGACGCGGACGGGCGGGCTGGAGTCGGGCATCGCCCTGCACGTGTTCAACAACCTGCTGGCGTTCCTCGGCCCCGCCGCGGTCGGGCAGCTCGACATCGACGAGGGCGGCGTGCCGTGGCAGTACGTCGTCGCCGACATCGTGCCGATGCTGCTGTACGCGGTGGCCGTCGTCTGGCTGGCGCGGCGCAGGCGGATCCAGACCGTCACCTCCGGCCCGGACGACGCCCAAGACGACGCCCCGGACGACGCCGCGGAGCATGCCGCGGGCGTCGACGCGCCGGTGCGCGCCGCCGAGCCCGAGTTCGTCTCACGGGCCGAGTAGCCCCCACGACTCCAGCGCCTCGACCAGTCCCTCGGTCAGCGGAAGTTCCCGCAGCTCGGCAGGGGTGACCCAGCGGACCTCGGCGGCATCGTCGCCGGCGCGGAGATCACCGCCGACCGCCTCCGCCGCGTAGTCGTGGATCTCGTAGACGACGCCTCCGGGCCCGGGCCGGTCGACCGATCCGGCGAGCGCGCCCACCGCCACGTCCAGGCCCGTCTCCTCCCTCAGCTCCCGGGCGACCGCGGCGGCGTCGTCCTCGCCCGGCTCGACCCGCCCGCCCGGCACCGACCACAGGCCGGCGCCCGGCGGCCTGCCCCGCCTCACCAGCAGCAGCCGCCCCGCCTCGTCCCGCACGATCCCGCCGACGCACCGCACTCTCATGGCACCATTTTGTCGCGCCTTGCCCGGTCCGCTACCTCGGGGAACTTGACGGCGCGGGGAACCGGCGCGCAGGGTGGGTAATCATGAGGGCGGAGCCCACATGCCCGCGATGCGCGGGTCCGCTGAGCGCGCCGGACCTCTGGTCGAGCGACTGGAGCTGCGGCGTGCACGGTGCCGTACTGCCCCGCCAGCCGTCCAAGCGCCCCGGTCCGGAAGGGCTGGCCGCCGTGCTCCGGGACGCGAGGGTCCCGGTCTGGACGCCCTGGCCCCTTCCGCCGGCCTGGCTCGTCACCGGGTTCGCGGCCGTCGGCGACGAGCGTTCGGGCACCCGCGCGGCGGCCGTCGCCTTGTCCGGGCCGGGCCTGACCAGCGGTCCGGCCGACCTGGTGCTGATCGCCGAGCAGCCCGGCATCGGCCTCGGCGGCCACCACGCCGGGCTGGACGGCGGCGACCCCGGCGAGGTGTTCGACGGCAGCCCGCCGGACGCCAAGATCGACGTGAGCGGCCCCGCCGCGACCTGCGGCCATTCCGTCCCGCTGTGGGCGGTCGGCACCAGGGCGGACCGCGCCGTCTACGTCGGCGAGGCGATGGGCGACTGGCTGTGGGCGGTGCTGTGGCCCGCCGAGGCCGGAGTGCTGATGCTGGAACGCCAGAACCTCCTCGACCTGCGCGAACCCGGCATGGACCTGGACCTGCCCTACGGCGCCCACAGCCCCCGGCTGGAGGAATGACCGGCGCCCGCCGGAAGCGCCTGTTAGAAAGAGGCACATGCGGATCGACCTGCACTGCCACAGCGACGTCTCCGACGGGACGCGGCCGCCCGCCGAGGTCGTCCGGCGCGCCCGCGCGAACGGCGTGGACGTCCTCGCGCTGACCGACCACGACACCGTCGCCGGCTGGGACGAGGCGGCCGCCGCGCTGCCGGACGGGCTGACGCTCGTCCCCGGCGTCGAGCTGTCGTGCAAGCACGACGGGCGCAGCCTGCACATGCTCGGGTACCTGTTCGACCCGTCCGAGCCCGTCCTGGCCGCCGAGCTGGCCCGGATCCGCGACGACCGCGTCATCCGGGCCCGCACGATGGTGGACAGGCTGCGGGAACTCGGCGCCGACGTGACCTGGGAGCGGGTCCGCGAACTGGCGCGCGGTGAGGCGGTCGGACGGCCGCACATCGCCCGCGCCATGATCGAGGCCGGCGTCGTGGCGACCCCCGACGAGGCGTTCACCCCCGACTGGATCGCCGAGGGCGGCCGCGCGCACGCCGACCGCTACGCGCTCGACCCCGAACGCGCGATCCGGCTCGTCCGGGCGGCGGGCGGGGTGTGCGTGCTCGCGCACCCGCGCACCCGGCGCGGCGGCTACGTCTTCTCCGACGAGGTCATCGCGGCGCTGGCCGCCGCCGGGCTCGCCGGGATCGAGATCGACCACCCCGACCAGGACGCCGGCGAGCGCGCCGCGCTCCGCGCGCTGGCCCGCGACCTCGGCCTGGCCGCCACCGGCTCCAGCGACGACCACGGCGCCCTGACCGGCGACCGGCTCGGCGCCGAGACCACCGCCCCCGGCGCGTTCGCGGCGCTCACCGCGGCGGCGTCCGGCGCCGTCGCCCCCATCGGGGGGACCGGTGCGATGCGGCCCGGAACCGCCCCCGAAGCACGGTAGGGTGCCAGGCGTGGACGCGCGCATCGAACAGGTGACGACGTCGGGGAAGATCACCCTCGACGACGCCGAGTACGACGTCGAGAGCAACACCTACATCGTCGGCGACGACGACGAGGTCATCGTGATCGACCCGGCCTTCGACGCCGACGCCATCCTCAAGGAGGTCGGCGAACGCGAGGTCATGGCCGTACTGCTCACCGACGGCTACGAGCACCGCCTCGAGGTGGTGCTCGAGGTGGCCGCCGCCGGCGAGGAGGACGAGGAGAACTGGGCCCCGATCGCGCTGCACCGCGGCGACCGGGTGCTGTGGCGGGACTACTTCGGCCGCCTCGCCCGCGAGGAGAAGGACGAGGACGACGCCAAGGCGCTGCGCTCCCTCGAACCCGACATCTGGCTGGAGGACGGCGGCATCTTCGAGATCGCCGAGGCCCAGCTGGAGGTGCTGCACACCCCCGGTCACACGCCCGGCAGCGTCAGCGTGATCAGCGAGCAGCTCGGCGTGCTGTTCTCCGGCGACACCCTGCACCGCGGCCGCCCCGGCTCGATCGGCGGCGTGTACGACGAGCTCGGCAAGCAGCTGAACTCGATCGGCGCGCTGCTCACCCCCCTCCCGAAGGACCTGCGGATCCTGCCCGGGCAGGGCGGCGAGACCACGGCCGGGGACGAGGACGCCCGCTGGGAGACGTGGGGCTCGCTCGCCCGCGAGCAGGACGACGACTGATCCGGTGGCCGGGGCCGAGCAGCTGGGGTTCGACGGGATGCCCCAGCGGCTGTACGCGTGCACGCCGTCCCGGCTGAACACCTGGCTGGACTGCCCGCGCCGGTACCGGATGACGTACCTGGACCGTCCGATGCCGCCGAAGGGCCCGCCGTGGGCGCACAACAGCGTCGGCGCGAGCGTGCACAATGCCCTCGCGGGCTGGTGGCGGCTGCCGCGCGCCGAGCGGACCCCGGAGGCCGCCGGCACCCTGCTGGTGCGCGGCTGGCTGACCGACGGGTTCCGGGACGAGGCGCAGTCCGCGGCGTCGCGCGATCGCGCCCGCGAGATGACCGAACGGTACGCGGCGGGCCTCGATCCGGCGGACGAGCCGATCGGCGTCGAGCGCACCGTCGCGGCCCGCACCGAGCGCATCGCCGTGTCCGGCCGCATCGACCGGCTCGACGCCCGCGGCTCCGAGCTGGTCGTGGTGGACTACAAGACGGGCCGGCACGTCCTGACCACCGACGACGCGCGCGGCTCGCTCGCCCTGGCGATCTACGCGGTCGCCGCGTCCCGCGTGCTGCGCCGCCCCTGCCACCGCGTCGAGCTGCATCACCTGCCGTCCGGCGAGGTCGCGGTCTGGGAGCACACCGACGAGTCGCTGCAGCGGCACGTCCGGCGCGCCGAGGGGATCGCGGCCGAGGCGTCCGCCGCCGACGACGCCTACCGCGCCCGCGTCCCGGCTCCGCGCCGGGGCGAGCCCCGCACCCGCGTCACCGCACGAGGCCGCGACGCCGGGCGCGACGCCGGGCCGGGCCGTGACGCGGCACCGCCGGTCGACCACGCCCCGTTCGACGAGCTGTTCCCGCCGCGTCCCGGCCGGCTGTGCTCGTGGTGCGACTTCGCCCGCCACTGCCCCGAAGGCAGCGAAGCCGCCCCGAGAAAAGAACCCTGGGCCGCCCTGCCCACCGAGTCCTGACAAGCCCCCGCACACCCCGCACCCGCCCGCGTCCCGCCATGAACGGTCGTTCACTTGCGGCGAGTCGTCGTTATGCGGGCTGCCATAACGACGACTCGCCGCAAGTGAACGGAAGGGTCAGGCGGGGGCGAGGGTGCGTCGGGACGGCCAACGCCGAGGGTCGCGAAGGCCGTAGAGGCCCTTGGCGGTGTCGTAGCCCTCGGCGCCGAGGCTCTGCCGGGCGCGTTCGAGCATGTCGCGGGTGGGCTTGGCGAACGCGTAGTCGTGCAGCTTCTCCGGCACCGAGTTCATCGCCAGGCGGAACGAGCGCAGCGCGGCGGTGACGGCCGACTGCGGGACCTCCGGGAGCGCCCCGTACATCTTGCGGGCCCAGTCGGGCAGCGTGTAGTAGCAGAGCGCCCCGAACGGGAAGTAGCCCGGCTTTCCGGGCGCGAGGAACTTCAGGTTCTCCGGCATCGTCGGCCACATCAGGAACTTGACGGTCGCCGCCGCCTCCTCCGTGACGCGCAGGTGCGGGCGCATGCTCGCCAGGTACCGCTCCATCTCGGCGACGCTGCCGGGGACGTCCTCGGCGTGCAGGCCGACGTGGGTGGCGGTGTGGCGCTGCTCGTCCAGGTACTGGTCGGCCATGGCGTCGGTGAGGAGCAGCCCGGCGCGGCGCGCGACCTGGAGGTAGGAGTAGACCTCCGCGCAGTGCACCCACCGCAGCAGCTCGGGCTGGTCGAGGCGCTCCCTCTTGCCGGTGTCGTGGTTGAGGATCCGCAGGCTGCGATGGATGTCGCGCACCTTCTTCGCCAGTGCGTCGATCTCCTCGCGCGTGCCGAACGTGGCGACGCCGACGAAGTCGGCGGTGCGCTGCAGCCGGCCGAACGGGTCCTCCTGGAAGTTGGAGTTCTGCCAGACGCCCCACATGGCCATGGGGTGCAGGGCCTGCAGCATGAGGCTGCGCACCCCGCCCACCCACATGGACCGGTCGATGTGGACGCGCCAGGTCACGCTCTCCGGGGGCTGGACGGTCGCGGACATTCACACCTCACCAGAAGTCGTGCGACAAACTGATGTAAGTGTCTCATTACTCGGCATCGAGCCCGACACCGGCCCCGGGTCGGGATATACATAAAGGATGCATATAAATCTGCTATGCTTCAGCCATGAGTCGTCAGGGCGCCGCGCACGGCGCTTCCGAGGCCATCGGGTCGGCCCTCTACGGGCTGGCCACCAGGGCCGTGAGACGCCTTCCCCGCGACATGAGCCTGACGTCCGCCGCCACCTTGGCCACCCTGGACAAGACCGGCCCGCGACGGATCACCGATCTGGCGGCGGCCGAGGGCGTCACCCAGCCCGCGATGACCGTCCTGGTCCGGGTGATGGAGGAATCCGGGCTGGTCGAGCGGACGGGCGATCCGTCCGACAGGCGGGTCACGCTGGTGTGCCTGACCGAGGCCGGCGCGTCGTACGTCCGGACACGGCACCAGGCGGGCGTCGACGCGTACGCGCGGTTGATCGACGAACTCACCGGTGACGAGGTCGAGGCCTTGGAAGCAGCCCTTCCGGCGCTGCTGCATCTGGCAGAGCTCGAAAGCCACGCCCGAGAGAAGTCGGACCGGTGACCGCGGCCCAGGCTCATGACCGGCCCGTGAGTACTGCCCCGACACGTTCCGAGGCACGTCTGCTGGTCCCCGCCCTGATGTTCATCGCCCTGGTCGTGGCGGCGGTCGCCAGCCTCGGGACGCCGCTCATCACCAGCGTGGCGACCACGTTCCACGTCTCCCTCGACAGCGCGCAGTGGACGCTGACCATCGCCCTGCTCAGCGGCGCCGTCGCCACACCCGTCCTCGGCCGGCTCGGCGCCGGTCCGCACCGGCGGGCCACGATTCTCGCCACGCTGGCGATCGTCGTCGCCGGCAGCGCGCTCACCGTGCTGCCGCTGCCGTTCGCCTGGCTGCTCGCCGGCAGAGCGGCCCAAGGCGTCGGACTCGGTCTCACGTCGCTGATGATGGGCGTGGCCCGCGACCATCTTCCCGAGGAGCGCGGCGCGGCCACGATCGCCCTGATCTCGGTGGTCTCCATCATCGGAGCCGGCGTCGGCTACCCGCTGGCCGCGCTGCTCGCCGAGTTCGGCGGACTGCGGGCCGCCTACGGCCTCGGCCTGCTCGTCACCGCCATCGCATTCCTGACCGCCTGGCGCTCCATGCCCGCAGCTCCCGAAGGCCGCTCCGCTCACGTGAACGTGGCCGGTGCGCTCGTCCTGGCGGGTGGACTGCTCCTCGTCCTGTTCCTGGCCGGCGAGAGGAGCCTGTGGAGCCGACACCTCGCCGTGGCGGTGACCCTTGCCGTCGCCGCCGTGTTCCTGCTGTGCGTCTGGACGGCCTCCGAACTGCGCAGCACGACGCCTCTGGTCGACGTCCGGGCGGTACGGCACCCGGCGGTCGCCGGGGCGAACCTCGCCATGTTCGTCGGCGGGATCGGCATGTACCTCCTGCTCACGCTCATCACCCGCTACGCGCAGACGCCGCACGGCGCCGGCTACGGCTTCGGGCTGACCACCTTCGTCGCCGGGCTGGTCCTCATCCCGTTCTCCGTGCTGGGGTTCGTCGCCGGCAAGCTCACGCCCCGGGTCCGCGAACGGATCGACGGTCCCCTGCTCCTGGCCGGCAGCGCCGCCATCGTCGGCGGCGGGTTCGTCCTGTTCGCGGCGGCCCGGTCCAACCTGGCCGAACTGCTCGTGGCCATGGGCGTGCTGGGCTTCGGCGTCGGCGGCTTCTCGGCCGCCATGCCCGGCGTCATCCTGGCCGTCACGCCCAGGAGCGAGACGTCGAGCGCCATGAGCTTCAACTACGTCGTCCGCAGCGTCGGGTACTCCCTGGGCAGCGCCATCGGCGGTCTGGCCCTGGCCGCCGGCACCGACACCGGCCGCCTCTTCCCGAACGACGGCGCCTACACCACCGCGGCGCTGGTCGGCGTCGCCGCGATGGCGATCACGACGATGATCGGCCTCGTCCTCGCCCGCCGGCGCTCACCCGAGACCGATCCGACCGCAGCCCCAGCCGATTGATCGAACACAGGAGGTACCGTGCCCAAGGGCTACTGGGTCAGCGTCTACCGCACCATCGCAGACCCTGAGAAGCTTGCCGCCTACAACAAGCTGGCCGGTCCGGCCGTCAAGGCCGCGGGCGGGCGGACGTTCGCCCGCGGCGGGCGGGTCGTCGCACACGACGCCGGCGTCGCCGAGCGCGTCGTCCTGATCGAGTTCGACAGCTTCGAACAGGCGGTCGCCGCACGCGCGAGTGCGGCCTACCAGGAGGCGCTGGCCGTACTCGCTGACGGCGTCGAGCGCGACTTCCGCATCATCGAAGGCCTCGGCTGACGGCCGATGCCGCGTCAGGGAGGAGCACGGTGCCGGCCGCGGGGACCACCGTGCCGGCCGCGGGGACCACCCCGGCTCGCCGGCGCGCCGCACCGCCGAGCGCGGTCCCCGCCGGTCAGCCCTTGATCTGCGTCCAGGCCTGCGTCCAGCGCGAGTAGTCGACGCACTTGTCCCCGCGGTCGTCGCCGCAGTCCTTCACCGGCGTCCGCCAGAACGCCAGCCGCTTGTAGAAGTCCGGATCGCCGACGTGGTACGTCGAGCAGAAGCCCTTGGCGGTGTACGCGCACGCCTTCGGGTTGGCGGGCGCCTCGCCGAAGTACTGGGCGACCTCGGCCTGCACCCTCGGCTTGGTGATCCAGTTCATCCACTGGTACATGCACGCCGGATGCTGCGCCTTCGACGAGATCATCCAGGTGTCGGACCAGCCGGTGGCGCCCTCGGACGGGATCGTCGTCGCGACCGGCGCCCGCTCGTCCATCGCCAGGTTCGCGGTCACCTGCCACGCGGTGCCCGCGTAGTTGTCCGCGCTCTTGAACGACTGCAGCTCGTCGAGGTAGTTCGCCCAGTACTGGTTGACGTTCGGCCGCTGCTGCTTCAGCAGGTCGACGGCCGCCTCGAACTGCTCGTCGGTCAGCTCGTAGACGTTGTCGATCTTCAGGTCCGGGCGGTGCGCCTTCAGGTACAGCGCGGCGTCGGCGATGTAGATGGGGGAGTCGTAGGCGACGACGTGCCCCGCGGCGGGGGAGTCCTTCTTCCACACCACGTCCCAGGACGTCGGCCGCTGCGTCAGCTTGTCCGTCCGGTACATCAGCATGTTGGCGCCGTAGCCGTGCGGGACGCCGTACATCTGCCCGTCGACCGAGTTGTACGGCTGGTTCTTCAGGAACTGGGCGATGTCGCCGTAGCCGCTGAGCAGCCGCGTGTTGACCGGCGCGACCGTCCCGCCGTAGATGAGCCGCAGCGTCGCGTCGCCGGACGCCGAGACGCCGTCGTACTTGCCCGTCTCCATCAGGGCGACCATGGAGTCGGACGTGTCGGCGACCTTCGCCTGGACGCGGCAGCCGGTGGCCTTGGTGAAGGGGGTGACCCAGTCGGTCTTCGGGTCGTTCGAGCCGTCCTCGGCATAGCCCGCCCACACGACGAGGTCGAGCCTGCCCTCCGGGGTGCCGATCTCCTGCTGCATCGGGACGTCGGGCGGCGCGGCCGGGCCGGACGACCCGCCGCCGCACCCGGCGGACAGGGCGGCAACGGAGAGAACGGCCGCTGCCAGCGCGGCCCCCCGGCGCGCGGTTCGCGCCCGGGATGCCGGTTTCGGAGTGTTCGCCATCACGCTGAGAGATCGTAGGGCTATTTTTGGTCATGTGCGCACACAAAATGTGATGATCTGGAAACTGTCGACACACGGCGCGGGATCGTCCTAGGCTTCCGTGCGTTCCGCGCAAAGCCGTCGGTTCCACCACGAAACCCCGGTGGTTCCGCTGAAACCCTGGCGAACCACCCGCCCCCCCAAGCGAAAGTCTTCACCGAAGTGCCAAAACGAGGTCGCTCCCCGGACCCCGCCGCCGGCCACCGTCGGGCGCCCAAGGCCGCGCGGTTCCGGTCCATCCGGTTCAAGGTCGTCCTGATGGTGACCGTCTCGGTCGTCTCGCTCGGCGTGCTCTGGGCCTTCGCCGCGAGCATCGCGCTCGGCCAGGGACTCAACCTGCGGCACGTCGAGACCGTCCAGGACCATTTCGGCTACCCGTCCGGCGCCCTCGGCAGCGCGCTGCAGAACGAGCGGCGGCTGTCGATGGTGTACCTCGGCAGCCACACCGACGGCGACCGCGCCGCGATGGAGTCCGGCCGGCTCGTCACCGACCGGCAGGCCGAGCTGTTCCGCCGCCTCGTCGCCGACTCCGGCGCCCGCGACGCCGCGCCCCCGCAGGCCCGCCGGCTCGCCGACCGGATCGGCGGCGAGCTGGCCGCGCTCGGCACCGGGCGGCGCGCCATCGACGGCGGCGCCACCAGCCGGACCAAGGCGTTCACCGACTACACCGCCCTGCTGTCGGACGTCGGGTCGCTGCAGGGCTCCCTCGCCACCCTCGACAACTCCGAGGTCGCCAAGGACGCCCGCAACGAGGCGTCGCTGTCGCGGGCCCGCGAGACCCTCGCCGAGGAGGACGCCGTCCTCGCCGGCGCGCTCGCCGCCGGGCGGATGACGCCCGCCGAGCACGCCCAGTTCGTCAAGCTCGTCGGCACCCAGCGCTCGCTGTACGGGTTCTCCTCGTCCGAGCTGCGCACCGCCGACCAGGCGTACTACGAGCACGTCATCGGCATGCCCGAGTACGCCCGGCTCCGCAGGCTGGAGGACGGGTTCGTCGCGTCCCGCGCGCTCGTCCGGCCGTCCAGCACCGCCGGCGCGCTGTGGAAGACCACCGCCGACTCCAACCTCACCCGGCTGCGCGGCCTGGAGCTGTCGGTGACCGCGGGCGCGGAGAAGCGCGCCAAGCCGATCTCCGACGGCATCATCACCCGGGTCGTGCTGGCCGGCGCCCTCGGGCTCCTCGCCGTCATCGCGTCCCTGGTCATCGCGGTGTGGGTGGCCCGGTCCGTCATCCGCGAGCTGGCCCGGCTGCGCCGCGAGGCCATCGACCTCGCCGACGTCCGGCTGCCCGGCGTGATCCGCCGGCTGCGCCGCGGCGACGAGGTCGACGTGGCCGCCGAGGCGCCGCCGCTGGCGTTCGGCACCCGCGAGATCGACCAGGTCGGCGAGGCGTTCAACGCCGCCCGCCGCACCGCCATCCAGGGCGCCGTCGAGGAGGCGACGCTGCGCCGCAACGTCAGCGACGTCTTCGTCAACCTGGCCCGCCGCAGCCAGACGCTGCTGCACCGCCAGCTCAAGCTGCTGGACTCGATGGAACGCCGCATCGAGGCGCCCGACGACCTGGAGGACCTGTTCCGGGTCGACCACCTCGCCACCCGCATGCGCCGGCACGCCGAGGGCCTGATCATCCTGTCCGGGCAGGCGCCCGGCCGCGGCTGGCGCAGCCCCGTCGCGATCGTCGACGTCGCCCGCGCCGCCGCGTCCGAGGTCGAGGACTACACCCGCGTCAACGTCGCCCCGATGACCCGCGCCGCGATCGTCGGCCCGGCCGTCGCCGACGTCATCCACCTGCTGGCGGAGCTGATCGAGAACGCCACCGCGTTCTCGCCGCCGCACACCACCGTGCAGGTGCACGGGCAGGCCGTCTCGCACGGCTTCACGCTGGAGGTCGAGGACCGCGGCCTCAGCATGGACGAGCCGAGCCTCGCCGCCGCCAACGAGCGGCTCGCGAGCGGCGGCGAGTTCGACCTGTCCGACGCCTCGCAGCTCGGCCTGTTCGTCGTCGGCCGGCTCGCCCGCCGGCACGGCGTCAAGGTCACCCTGCGCACCTCCCCGTACGGCGGCATGACCGCGATCGTGCTGCTGCCCGAGGACCTCGTCGTCCGCGCCGACACCGACGCGCTGCAGTCCCCGCCCGCGCTCACCACGCGGCGCGCCGAGGACGCCCTCGTCCCGGTCGGCGCCATCGTCGGCGGCCACCGGGCCGACGCGCCGGGGCCGTCCGTCGAATCCGGGCAGGGCGGGTCCGTGCTGCGCCTTCCGGCCGGGCGGCACGCCGCGACCCCGCGTCCGGAACCCGCGGAACCGAGGCCCGCGGAACCGCGGCCCGCCGAGCCACGGCCGGTCGAGCCGCTCGCGCGGCCGCCGCAGCCCGGCGACCCGCTCAGGCCCGTCTCCGGCGCTCCCGGCTCCGACGCCCCGGGGAGCCGCCCCGCGTGGTTCGGCGACCGCGCCGACGACCGGCCCACCGGCCCGATCGGCCTTCCCTCGAACGGCCTGCCCTCGGACGGTCCGGCCACCGGGCCGATCGGTCTGCCCTCGAACGGTCTGCCGTCGGACGGCCCGGCCACCGGCCCGATCGGCGTCCCTACGGACGCGGCGTCCGGCGGCCCCGCGACCGGGCCGATCGGGCCGATCGGGTGGGGACCGGCCGACACGTCCGGCGATGCCCAGGCGGAGCGCTTCGGCGAGCCGTCCGGCGGTGCCGGCGCGGAGCCGGGGACGTCCGGGGAGGCGTCCGAGATGACGGGGCCGCGGCCGGTCTTCGCCGAGCCCGTGCAGGGGCCGCTGCCCGTCCAGCGGCAGTCGCCGTCCGCCTGGGGAGAGCCGCCCGCGGTGCCGGAGGAGCCCGCCGGCCGGCAGGAGGAGCGCTCCGCGCGCGAGGAGGAGCGGCCCGCCGCGCCGCCGACGCCGCGCTCGCCGCGCGAGGTCCGGCGGCGTCCCCCCGGCGCGGGACGGACCGACCGGCCGCCGCGGCCCAAGCGCGTCCGGCAGGAGAACATGGCCGCGCAGCTGCGCGAGGAGCCGCCCGCGCGGCCCGCCGCCGAGCCGGAGCCGCGCGCCGGCCGCACCCCCGAGGAGCTGCGCTCGATGATGTCGTCCATCCAGAAGGGCACCCGGCGCGGCCGCGCCGAGTCCCTCGACACCGAGGACTCGTGACCTCGCATGAGCGGTCCTGGGAGCGAATGGCTCGATGACGAGGCCGGGCCGATCGTCCGGTCGTACGCGCTCACCCGCGGGCGCGCCAGGCCCGCCACGGCCGAGGCGTTCGACATGATCACGATCGTCGCGACCGCGGCGCGGCCCCGGTCCGGGTCGCCCGGCATCGGCCCCGAGCACCTGGACATCCTCGAGATGTGCCTGCAACCGCAGCCGGTCGCCGAGATCGCCGCCCGGATGCGGCTGCCGCTGGTCGTCATCCGGGTGCTGCTCGGCGACCTGCTGCACCACCGGCTCATCACCGTCACCCGTCCTCGACAGGAGAGCCCGCTCTCCAAGGAACGCCTGCTCAGGGAAGTGCTGCATGGTCTCCAAGCCCTCTGACGACGCGGCCGCCGCCCCCGCCGCCCCGATCGCGGTGAAGATCCTCGTCGCGGGCGGCTTCGGGGTCGGCAAGACGACGCTCGTCGGCGCCGTCAGCGAGATCCGGCCCCTGCAGACCGAGGAGCTGCTCACCGACCGGGGCGTCGGCGTCGACGACACCGCGGGCGTCGAGCAGAAGACCACCACGACCGTCGCGATGGACTTCGGCCGCATCACCATCCGCGACGGCCTCGTCCTCTACCTGTTCGGCACCCCCGGGCAGGACCGCTTCTGGTTCATGTGGGACGAGCTGTCGTTCGGCGCGCTCGGCGCGGTCGTCCTCGCCGACACCCGCCGCCTCGCCGACTGCTTCCCCGCCGTCGACTACTTCGAGAACCGCGGGCTCCCGTTCGTCGTCGCCGTCAACATGTTCGACGACGGCTACGACTACACCGGCGACGAGATCCGCGAGGCCCTCGACCTGAGCGACACCACCCCGATCGCGCTGTGTGACGTCCGGGAGCGCAACTCCGGCAAGGAGGTGCTGACCACCCTGGTGAAGCACCTGCTGGCGGTGCACGAGGCGGAGGCGGCCGGTGCCGGGGCCCGGTAGGCTGCAGGCGATGCACCGGACACGCGCGCGGCTCTCCGACGGCCGCGAACTCGTCTACTACGACGAGACGCCCGGGCGCGTCCCCGTCCCCGACCCGCGCGGGCTGCCGCCCGTCGAGCCGGTGTGCGAGGTCCGCCGCGACCCGCTGACCGGCGACCACGTCACGGTCACAGCGCACCGCAACACGCGCACGTTCCTGCCGCCGCCCGACCAGTGCCCGCTGTGCCCCGGCGGCCCCGCCTCGGAGATCCCCGACGACTCCTACGACGTCGCCGTCTTCGAGAACCGGTTCCCGTCGTTCGACACCCGCACCCCCGCCGTGCCGGCCACGGTCGACGGCGCGGAGGTTTTCGCCCGGTTCCCGGGCGCGGGGCGCTGCGAGGTCGTCTGCTTCACCGACGACCACACCGCGGCGATGCCGGCGCTGCCCGTCTCCCGGGTCCGGACGGTCATCGACGCCTGGGCCGACCGCACCGCCGAACTGTCCGCGATCCCGACGGTCCGGCAGGTGTTCGCCTTCGAGAACCGCGGCGTCGAGATCGGCGTGACGCTGCACCACCCGCACGGCCAGATCTATGCGTACCCGTTCATCACCCCGCGGACCGAGCGCATGCTGGCGATGGCGTCGCGGCATCCGGGGCTCTTCGACGACGTGCTGAAGGCGGAGCGGTCGGGCACGCGGGTGGTGCTCGCGGGCGAGCACTGGACGGCCTACGTCCCCGCCGCCGCCCGCTGGCCCGTCGAGGTCCACCTGATGCCGCACCGGCACGTCCCCGACTTCGCCGCGCTCGACGCCGGGGAACGCGACGAGCTGGCCGTCCTCTACCGGGACCTGCTCCGCCGCTGCGACGCCCTCTACGAAACGCCGCTGCCGTACGTCGCGGGCTGGCACCAGGCGCCGACCGGCGAGGGCCGCGACCTCCTCCGCCTGCACCTGGAGCTGTTCTCCATCCGGCGCGCCCCCGACAAGATCAAGTACCTGGCGGGATCCGAGTCGGGCATGGCGGCGTGGATCAACGACGTCCCGCCCGAGGCCGCCGCCGCCCGGCTCCGCGAGGTCACTGCCGGCTGAGCGTCCGGGTGATCCCGGCGGCGATCGTCGTCGCGAGCACCCACCCCGCGATGACCAGGCCGTAGGCGAACCACTGGTGCCAGCCGGCGGGCTTGAACGCCTTCTCCTGCCCGAAGTCGATGATGGGCAGCAGCAGGTCGAGGGTGTAGAACAGCGCGTTGAACGGCGGTTGCTCGCCGGCCTTCAGCGGCGCGGGCGCGTGAAGCCCGAACACCGCCGTGCCCACAGCCAGCAGCCCGGCGAGCCACGCCGCCGCCCACATCGGCCGGAACCCGTACCCGACCGTCACGTCCTGGAGGTATCCCCACATCCGCGCGTACCGGGGCCGCGTCGACCGGTGCCTGCGCTGCTTGGCCAGCAGGACGTTTCGCGCCGCCCGGTCGTCGCCCGCCTGCCGGTACGCGGCGGCGAGCTGCTCGTACGCGTGCGGGACGTAGCCCTCCTCGTCCCGCTCCAGCATCGCGATCCGGGCCTTCGCGGGGAGCCGCGGCGTGAGCAGGCCGTACGTCAGGCCGTCCAGCCAGACCGTGCCGCCGAACGCGCCGGGCGCCGCGTGCAGCAGCCCGAAGCGGCCGCGCAGCAGGTTCACCGGGCCGTCGACCCGCGCCTCCCGCAGCCAGACCTCCCCGATCACCGCGCTCGTCGCCCGCAGCGCGCAGGACGCGTCGGACAGCCGCGCGCTCGTCAGCACCAGCAGCCCGGGGATCGTCGCGCCGCGCACGCTCACCTCGCCCTCGATGCGCGCCCCGGTGGCGACCACGTCCGACCCCACGGAGAGGTTCTCGCCGTCGAACGCCCGCCCGCCCGGGGTCAGCAGCACGGCGCCTCTGAGGTTCAGCATGCCCGTGACGGACGCGCCGTTCAGCCGGATCTGCCCGCGCGCCTCGAGGCCGGGCGCCCAGACGTCGTCCTCGACGGTGGAATGGTTGAGGTGCAGGACCTCCTTCGGTGCGCCGTCCTCCCCGAGCCGCGCGCGCTCCAGGAAGAAGGCGCCGGCCAGCCGCGCTCCGCCCAGGCGGATCTGCCCCGGGACGCGGCAGTCCGTGAGGCGCAGGACCCCGTCCATCCTGAGGGTCTCCGCCACCAGGCTCGGCAGGAAGGAGCCGCTGAGGTTCAGCTGCCTCAGGTGCGCGCCGTACAGTTCCGGCGGCTCGTCGAAATGGCAGCCCGACAGCCGTACCGGATGCCCGACCGCCGCGTACCGCAGGTCGAGCCGCCCCGAGATCCGCGCGCCGTTCACCCGGAGCGCCGCGACCTCCCCGTCGACCGCCGGCCGCAGCAGCAACTTCCGCAGCACGCTCGCCCGGACCGTCCGCCCGGCCCCCCAGCCGCCGCCGTGCTCGGGATCGTCGTCGCCGTCCCGAAGGTCGATCGGCAGGCCCGTGGGGAACGCCCGCCACACGCGCCGCTCGACGGGGGTCAGATCGATCGGCTCCACGACCAAGGAACCTATCGGCATCATCCGGTCCTTCGCCCGCATAACCGGACGGCGGGATTCGCCTGCCGCCGGAGGCGGCCTCCGCGTTTTCGGCACTTCGTGGAACGATCTCACTCCGGTGCCCTAGCCTCCCTGCATGCTCGAAAGCGTGCTGGCGCAGGGAGCGTTCGACGGCGTCGCCGCCACCGCCGCGGGACCCCCGCTGGCCTTCACCACGCGGGCCGGCCAAGGCGCCAACATCGGCCAGGCCTGGGATCTGCGCACGCGCTCCGCGCTCGGCCCGCCGATCCCCGACTTCCCCGACCACCGCGCGGAATGGGCGTTCGGACTGCTGCCGGACGGCTCGCCGGTCGCAGCCTGGACGCACCGCGACCGGGTGCACGTCCACGACCCGTCCACCGGCGCCGAGTTCACCGTGGACGGGCAGCCCGACCTGATCGGGCTCGCCGTCCACGACGGCCGCGGCGCCGTCGTCGCCGTCTTCGGCCCGGCGAACGACGCGAAGGTCGTCGTCTGGGACGCCCGCAACGGCGACCTCCGCGCCGAGTTCGGCATCTGGCTCGGGCACTGGACGGCCATCGACCGCTGGATCCTGCACGCCGCCCCCGCGAGCGGCCCCCTCGTCGGCCTCGCCTGCGACACCGAACGCACCATCGGGATCCTCGACATCGAACGCGAGGAGGAGACCGCGTCCCTGCCCTCGTCCGGCTCCCACGCGATGCTCGCGCCGAGTCCGGACGGGCCGCCGCTCCTCGTCCAGCCCGACGGGGCGGAGCTGCTCGTCCGAACCCTGGACGGCGACCTCGCGGCCACCCTCACCGCCCCCGCCGACATCGGCGCGGTCGCCGCCTCCGTCGTCGACGGCCGGTTCCTGGCGGCCGCCGCCGTCCACGACTCTCTGCTGGTGTGGGACGCCGCGTCCGCCACCCCGTCACGCCGGGTCCCGATTCCCGCCGCGGTGAACGACCTGGCGCTGACCACGGACGGAACCCTTCTCGCCGCCACGGACACCGGCCTCCACGCCGCCTCCCCGCAGGCCGCTGCTTGACCGCCCTGCGCGGCGTGCCCCGCCCCGGCACCCGCACCGACCGCCCGCTCCTCTACTAGGTCCCTTGCTGGGTCTCCCGCCTCTGCCCCACGTGGCTTTTTCCACGTATGAATCACGTTCTGACGATCCGCACACGCCGCTCCTTCAAATACCACTCATGCGCAAATGGGCCCCGATACTCCGGCACGCTGACGGTCGTCCTTTCGCCTGGGTGGACGACATCATTCCCTGGACGATCAGGCGCCAGGCTTTCCTGTACCGCCGAGCCGTGAAACTCGTCCCCGTGAGGCCGGACGAGGGCCTGATGCGGCGGCACATAAGCCGCCTGCTTCGGTGGAGTGCGGGAAGGAGTGGCGAGCGGACGCGCGCAGGGACGGCAGGTTCCTTTTAGGGGTGGCTGGCCTTGGGGTGTTTGTTCGGGTGTTCGGGTGATGGGGGCATGGGTGTTCGTGTGGTGGGGTGGCGCTGGCGTACGGGGCCGCCCCTCCAAAGTCAAGGGCGCCTTCGGCGTCGCTTCGCGATGGACTTCGTCCACCCTTGACTTTGGAGCCTCTACGGCCCCTGAGGCAGCGCTTAAGGGGCAGGCTCCGCCTGCCCCGCCCCGGGTCGCGCCACCCCACCACCCCCTTCCGCATGCGTGTTCGCAAACCCCCACAAAACGACAATCGACATCTTTCTCCAAAGCATCGAAATAAAGGCCTGCTGAGCCGACTATTGTCGGCCACGTAGGGTATGCTTTACCTATGCAATCAGTGACGGTCGACCTTGAGGCCGCGTCCACCACTCAATTGGTGGAGGCGGTCTCGGCGATCGCCGCTGAACTCGCCCAGCGCCAAGCGCCCGAATCGGCGGCCGCATGCCTGGAACTCACCGAGACCCTGGCCGCCGCCTGCGATATCCAAGAAAGCGCCCTCGCCGGTTTCATCCGCCGCGTCGATGTAACTGGCGAGCAGAAACGCTGGGGATATCCCTCCACGCGGGCGTGGCTGCGGTCGCGGTTGGGGATGCGGGAGACCCGCACCACCGAACGCCTCATCCTCGCCCGCCAACGGCACCGCCTCCCACAGGTCGCCGAACGCCTCGCGGCCGGGGAACTGTCCTACGGGTACGCGGCCACGGTCGCGCAGAGTGTGGCGCGGCTGGAGGACACCGACTGCGCCGGGGCCGAGACCACCCTGCTGGGTTTCGTCGACCAAGGGTTCTCGGCCGCGAAGGTGGCGGTGTTCGGCCGCCGCATCTGCGACGTCATCGCCGAACGCGACGGCACCGAAACCGCACCCGGCCAGGACGCCAAGCGCGGCTACGCCAAATCCTGGATCACCAGCACCGGGTCCCTGGACGGCGGCCGGTACATCAAGGGCTGGCTGAACGCCGAAGACGCCGCCATCTGGGACGGGACCCTGGGCCCGCTGGCCAAGCCGGCCGGGCCCGACGACCACCGCGATGCAGGAGAGCGCACCGCAGCGGCCCTGTCCAGCGTCCTGTCCGGTGGGCACAAGGCCACCAAGGTCACCGTCATCTGCGACCTGGACACCCTCACCGGCGGCAACGCCCCCGCCCGCCTGACCGACGGGACACCGATCCCCGCCGCCCAAGCCCGCCGCATCGCCCTGTCAGCCGGTGTATCGCCGCTCCTGCTGGGGCGCGGGCACACGCCGCTGTATCTCGGCTATCGGGAGCGGTTCGCCAGCGCCGCTCAACGGCAGGTACTGGAGACCCTGTATCCGACCTGCGCGGTGCGGGAATGCGAGATCCCGGGAACGTTGTGCGAGGTCGACCACGTCAACGGCTGGGCCCTGGGCAACAGCCCCACCGACATCGATCAGCTCACGCTGACCTGCGGGTGGCACAACCGCTTCAAACACACCAGCCCCCATCAGATCGGGATCAGCAAAGACCCCGACGGGCAGTACGTCTACCGGCTGCTACCACCACCGGGCGCCCGATCAAGAACCCGAAATGGCAGCGGGCCACCGGGCACGATCGGCCCACCCGACACCACCATCAACTGGGCCGCATAACCCACCCCACACCGCATTCATCGACCGGTTCGCCCGAATCCAACCTGGATCTCGGGCGAACCGGCATGCCCGTAGCCGCCCACCTGCCGCATGTTCGGCAGTCGCCACCCATTGGCCGTCGCTTGGCCGAGAGAGATGGGCGCGTACCGCGACTGGGCTGGTGATCAGCAGATCGAGTTACCGTTCGGTCCGGTGCTCAAATATTCGACGAGGCGCTCGGACGCAGGTGGGTGCCACTGGACGCGGGAAGGACCTCGGCAATGAGCAAGGTGCCCAGCCGCCGAGCACGCTTGGCGCACGCCGCGAAACACGCCGAGCTATGGAATGCGGGGAAGAAGGACGAATGGATCGCGTCTTGGCGCACCATTGTGCCTGCCGAGGTGCGCATGTTCGACCCGGTCGACACGGAGGAGAAATCCGGGTTCGACGCTGCGACCACCCACGCGTGGGACCTGTTCCAGCACCTTCTGCGGATTACTATGATCACTGTCCAGGTGAACGGTGACGAAATGGCTTGGGTGTGCGAAAACCGTTTCGGCGCTGACCCTGACGTCTACACCGTCCACAGCATCGAGACCTTCGCGTGGGACGACGCGGGCAACCTGCTGATCAAGACCTATTACCCTATGCCCGAGCACATCGGCGCAGACCAGGACCCCTACGCCCACATCCTGGGCGAACGCCATTAGTAACTGCTGATGAGCCGATAGGAGCGGGAACCAGCCGGTCCACTCGTCCGGGGGAGCGGGGGACTGTCTGAAAGTCTGTGGGTGAGGCGGTGATCGGTTTTCAGTTCAGGGTGATGCGGTCACCGTAGTGCAGCG